>NZ_CP129019.1:3600000-3900000 GCF_020524355.2 Mesobacillus subterraneus | reverse complement strand
TTCTTCTTAGCTGGAACAGTATCTCACAATCCAACTGACATCTTCTTCGGATTCATCATCCTGTTCGCAGGCTACAACGCAGGCAAATACGGTTTAGACCGCTGGGTGGTACCATTCATCCGCAAAACTGTTTTCAAGCGAGGAGAAGAAGTCACTCGTAACGTCGCTTAACATTAGTTAAATTCTCCTTCAAATACATTAGCTGCCGGGAAGTCAACGGCAGCTTTTTTCTGTATTGATTCTTGTCATTGAAAACTTTCGTTTGATAAAAAAGGAGTGTACGAATGGTTAAGCGAATAAAATATATGACGATAAAAAGGGATTTAAGGAGCGCTGACAGTGCAAAAAATACATAAACCGTGGATTAAACTTAAGGAAAACATTGACGATGAGGATTATAAAGTAATCAACGAACTTCAGGACCGGTGCCTTCAAACAGATCAAATCGCTCTGAAACTGGAGCTTGATTATAAGGTTGGGGTCAGGGGTGACAGCAGCAAGGGTGTTCAGGATATCAACGAGTATTTGTACTTTGATGGGGAGCTGTTGATTGGCTATATCGGGATTTGCAGCTTTGGCGGTCCGTTGGAAGTGAATGGGATGGTGCATCCTGAGTACCGGTGCCAGGGTGTATTCACCAAGCTGTTTGAGTTGGTCATCGCGGAATGGAGGCGCAGGAGTTCAGGCAGCCTGCTATTGTTAAGTGACCGCAACTCAGAATCGGGCCAGCAATTCATTGCAACAACTGGTGCACAATACAAGCATTCTGAATATGAGATGTATTTGAAAAAAGATGTTCCGGTTACGACTACAGACCAGCTGACGGGCATTGTCTTCCGGAAAGCTGCGAATGCGGACGCGAAGGAAATCGCCCGACAGAACGCGATTTATTTTAACGATGAAGAAGAAGTCAACGCAGATGACATGCCACTGCCTGAGGTAGAGGAAAAGCGGGGGATGACTTCTTATCTTGTTGAAAAAGAAGGGGTAATCATCGGGAAAGTGAATTTGCAGCTGACCTCGAAACTAGGTGCCATCTTTGGTCTCGGTGTACTGCCGGAACACCGGCGCAAGGGGTACGGAAGAGCGCTTCTTTTGCTTGCTATTAAAAAGCTGAAGGAAGCTAACGCTCAGGAAATCATGCTGCAGGTAGCTTCGGAAAACTCAAATGCGCTCGACCTTTATAAGTCTTGCGGGTTTGAAGAGACATCTACTATGGATTATTTTGAGTTGAGATCATAAAAGCGTCCGCCTTCATAATAACCCGTTCGGTTGAGAAGGAGAAAACTTAATTCGCAGGTTTATTAGCAAGGGTTTTAGTAAGCTAATTAGCAATACAAATAACAATACAAAAAAAGGATCAGATTCAATCTGATCCTTTTGCTATGAAAACAAAACTTCTTAAACTAAAGCACCCTATAGTTTAAGTACATTTGTTCACAAACTTAGCTTTTTACAGGAATGCTCGTCCGTAAACTCAAAGAGGAAAGCTGCCTACAGACAGCTTTAGAGACTACAGACAGCTTTAGAGAATAAATATCCAGAATACAATAGCTAATACAAACCGATATATTGCAAACGGCACTAATTTAATCTTATTAATAAGATTCAGGAAAAACCTTATAGCAATTAGTGCTACTAAGAAAGCAGTAAAAAATCCTGTTAAAAATAATGGCAAGTCATTAACGCTAAGATAGTTCCAATTCTCCAATAAATCTTTACCAGAAGCTGCAAACATTATAGGTATAGCCATTATAAAACTAAATTCTGAAGCAGTTCGATGGTTCATACCTATTAGCAGCCCACCAGACAAAGTTGCTCCCATCCTAGAGAATCCAGGAACTAGTGCTAAACATTGAAATAACCCCATTCCAAGTGCCTGTTTATATGTTACTTGATCTAAGGTAGTAGCAGTAGGTGAATTTTTCTTATAAGTCTCTGCTAGTAACATTAAGATGCCACCCGCGATAAGAGATATTACAACTATTTGGGCGGAGAATAGGCTTTTTATTAAGCTATAAAAAAAGGCACCTAGTATAAAGAATGGAAGGATTCCTATTAGTATATGGGTATACCTTAACTTTCCTAACTGTTGATTATTATCATTCCCAAGCTTATGTAGACCGAGAATGCTTAATATTCGTTTCCAAAAAACAAATACGACTGCAAGTATAGAGCCTAGTTGTACTATTACCTCGAAGGTTGTTACTCTTATTGTCCCCTCAAATCCTAATAAGTGGCCTACCAAAATCATATGGCCAGTAGAGGATACTGGAGCAAACTCTGTAAGTCCCTCTACAAGGCCCAAAATCAATCCAATAATAATATCCATTAGTTTCTCCTTTATCCACTTTCACACATATATAGAATAGCAAAATCCCAAAAATTGTTAAAGGGATATACTTCAACTATCCTGCCCCGTTAGTTGAACAAACTCTATTTATAGAATAACATATTTACAAAATATTCTTATAAACAAATTGGGAGCAACAGGTTTATAAATTTACTTCATAAATATTTTTTAATAACCTAATTAGCGACCATTTTAACAGGTGTACAAAAATTATTGTAGACCTGTTATTTACTATGCTAATTAGTGTGCTAATTCCACTTCTAAAACCTATAAAACCATCATAAATCATTGATATATCAACGAAAAAAAGAGATGAGAATTAGCGTGCTAATTACATCTCTAAAAGGTGTGTTATTTCGTGTTTTCTCCCTATCAACCGAACGGGTTACCTTCATAATGAAGGCGGATCTTTTTTTTAGCGGAATATTGAAGCAGGTTCAATATGTGAAGGAGTTACTGTGAAATTCTAGACAGGTTGTGGATCTGGTGAAAGGGAAGAAGGATTTTTCAACTTCAGCCATCGTTATTTCTTAGGTGATTACGGTAATACTCAGAGAACTTGCGGAGGAGTTAGCGAAGGTCTTTGCTGGATTTGAGTGAAATTTTAATAAATTCCTAAATAAGGTATTGACAGTCGTTGTGAATCCATGATAAATTTATCTCGAATTAAAAATAAATTGTTTCGAGATTTTATTTTTGGACTTATATCTCGAATTCGAGATAATAACAAAACAGGGGGATTTTAGAATGGCTAAATTTGCAGTAGACCAGGCGCACTCAGCAGTAGGATTTGAAGTGAAACACATGATGGTTTCAAAGGTAAAGGGACAATTTGGTTCATATACAGCTGATGTCGAAGCAGCAGACCTTACGGATTTAACAACAGCTTCCATCGCATTCAAAATTGACGTAGCAAGCATCGACACACGTAACGAAGATCGCGAAAATCATTTGAAATCAGCCGACTTTTTTGATGTGGAGAACTATCCAACAATCGATTTCAAATCCACAAGCATCACTCGCGATGGCGATGATTACAAAGTAACTGGCGATCTGACAATCAAGGACGTAACAAAACCAGTCACATTCGACGTGGAATACGGCGGCAAAGGCACAAACCCATGGGGCGTCGAAGTGTACGGTTTCGAAGCTGAAGCAAAAGTGAACCGCGAAGAATTCGGTCTTACATGGAATGCCACACTAGAAACAGGCGGCGTTCTTGTCGGTAAAGACATTAAGATCAAGGTTGAACTAGAAGTGAATCCAGCAGCTTAAATTTATTGAGAAAAGGGCGACTGACTATATGTGAGCCGCCCTTTCCTTTACAGGATCTATTTCTTTTTCTGGCGAAAGAGATCAAACGATTTATACCCCTGTGATAAGATTTCGATCATTTGTGCCTGACGTTTTTCACGCGTTACTTGCTGTTTGGCTGAAAAAATATACCGTGCCCAATCTTTTTGATAGCCTGGTGTCAGCTCTTTATAAAAATTGAGTTCATTTGGATGATCCGCAAGTAGTTTTTCAACATCAAGAACATGGGACTCATAATCAGCCACACATTGACTTGCAGCTGAAGACTTTTTGGCTGGCTTTTTTTCACGCTTTAATCCGACGACAGTAAACACATCATCCATACTGACCATTCTTGAAAATTTGATATCACTTTTTTCTACATATCCGTCTTCGCCAACCTTCAACGCAGGGAAGATCTCATCTCTATGAACATAGGTATTATATCGTTTGTTGCCTTTTTTCGGGTAAGCAAAAAATACATACCCTTTTTCTTGCAAATGGTGCCCACTAATGATGCGATTTGTGTGTTCCGTCATTTCTTCAATACTTTCAACAAAAATGAAAATCGCGTCATGGTCTCCATAAATTTCCTCCTGATAACCATCGAAAAGCCTATAATCATCCGGTTGGTTGAGTACAGCCAAATTCCTATATTTAGTCAGATTTAATTTATTTATGATTGTCATAAATGACTCCTTCGGTTTTAAAGTATTATGTACCAGCAGTTGGTTTTTATTTTTTATTATAGAGGAAAGAAAGTGGTGTGATGCAAATCCAATTGGCTTACGCATATATATAAAATGAAATTCAGGAAAAAGTGTAGACTATTAAAACCATTCAGACATGTTTATTACAGCGTCTTGGCTATCCAAAAAAGGGCGTCTTATAGACTGTGTGTCACCTGTTTTTTGGATTATTGAGATAAATAGTGTGAAAAACTCATTTACTATTAAACCCATTTTCTTTATGCTTTAATTGAGGTGATGAAGATGATTTGGTTGATAATTGGTGCGCCGTTAATTGTTTTGATCATTATTGCATTGATATTGGAAAAGAAAAATGGGGCTGTACCCCCAGAGCCAGTCCATAACCACGGTATTGAATCTGATACAATGAAAAATCAGTATTATAATACTCCACATAGTGGAGGAAGTGAAGGCAATCCCCCTCAAGGATAATTTAAACACTTAATCACGGTAGATGCCTTCTAATCGTCCAGCCTATCAAGATAAAAATGGATAGAGATAATGATAATTTTGTTTGTGTATGATCTATTAGTAGACCTTTTGATGTATTGAATTATGATGAATCATCCCTTCTCAACTAATGAGATGGGATTTATTTTTTGTAGTCCCTTAACAATTCCTAGGCTGAATGACTGAATGGATATATGTAGATTTGAGTCTTATGGAAGTAGAGAATAATATCAAACTATTTTAGGAGAGTTTTAACATGAAAAAGAAAATGAACTATTTAATCTTCCTTTTAACAATCATGTTTATGGTTGCTTGTACGACCGTAGAAGATGCATCCATTATAGATGAAGAAACAGGTTCAAAAGAAGAAGAAGTAACCAAGGTTAATACAAATGAAAATAGTGAAAAAGAAGAAACTGTTACTACGATGGATGAGGAGCGAGAAGTAGAGGAAACACCAGGCCAATCCAATGATGAACTGTTTTCAGGATACAAACTAATTGAAGTTGATGGCGGTGATTTGTCTGGATATCGTGAACCTAACGTCGTCGTTGACATTGGTTATGGGGACCGTGAATATTGGGCATTTACGAACGAATACGGACAGCTAGTACGTGTCATTGCTGAAGAAATCATTTTACAAGATGATCGTAATGAACCTGTATTATCTTCTGGCAGGTACTACTCTGATGAAGCAAAGGTTCCCGGTGTCGTAAGTGACGTTTTAGATGAAGGGCATGTTATTGCTGATTCTCTCGGAGGAGTATCGAATGCTTATAATATAACCCCACAAGATAGTGCACTCAACCGACATGGTGATCAAGCTTATATGGAAGAAGTGATCCGCAGCGCAGGCGGAGCCACTAATTTTGAAGCAATTATCACCTATCCCAATACGAAAACGCAGATTCCTTCAAGATATCAGTATACCTATACTTTGATGGGTAACGAAATCGTTGATACATTTGACAATGCGAACCCTGATGCAATAAACGAATCAATCGATTCAACAGGCAGTGAGCCTTCCGATTCAACGGATTCAAACACAAACGGTGATATTTCTAGTGTTGATACAAACGGCAATGGACAGGTAACGATAAAAGAAGCAAAAGATGCAGGTTTCAGTATGCCGATCACGAGCGATCATTGGTTATACCCCTATATGGACGATCGCGATAACGACGGTATGGTTGGTGAGTAAGCCCCTAGAGCATTGAGGCAAAATAAATGAACGAAAGAACATTTTCTCATTGGACGATTAATAACAAATTGCGAATGAGTGTCTTTACAGAAACAATAATTTTATATGATGAAGGTATAATTATCCTTCACTAACAGATACGTTGATCCAGCAGGATTAACGGCCTTTTGTTGAATTCTATATTATGCTAACGAAGCAGGTAGGCGGAATAAGGATATTCTATTGTTTATCTAATAACATAACTATGAGAAAGTTCAGTTAAAAGGGGATAAGATAATGGATAATTGGTTGTTTGTTTTCATCATAACCTTCATCGGGAATATTGTTTTAGTATATGGAATTGGATCTATTATTGGTGGAGATAATATTGAATTCATTTATTTACTTTTGTTTATTTTTCAATTTTCTTTTACCACGACAATACTATTTCAGATATTGCATAGAGTGAAACAAATGGAAAAAAAGGAATACCATAAAGAGTAATATTTAATTCTTTTCAAAAAATGCGTTCAATACATTACGTTTTAAGTTTAGGGATCTCCTTTTGGGTGCGTTGATCTTGGAAGGATTAACGCACTTTTTGAGTGTGTTGAAGAAGGAAATAGCTCCTTTTGGAAGAGTTATAACTTTTAAATAAAACTTTATAAGGAGTTCTTATATTGAAAAAGATACTTGTACTCTTACCTGTGAGTTTAATTTTAATAGTAACAATTGCAGTTTTTAAAGTTAAGGAAAATAGTATAGAATATACAAGTTTGAGTAAGAGTCAACTTCCGATAGCGATCCGAAAAGATTTACAAAAAAATCCTGATGATAAATTCACTATTTACAATGATGAAAAGTTTACTTATGTATTATATAAAGCTGAACATAAGACTAATGAATATATGAATACGGATTTAACACTAACTGAGCAGAATGGAAATTATGTTGTTAATGCCATTATTGACATAGCATCAGACGAAACCAATGTTGCTTACGACAAAATAATTAGGTTTAAAAAAGTCCCCCAAAAGGATATTGAGCTAAATGAAATCGACAAAAGATAAATATCCTTACCGCATTAACGAGGCAGTTTAGTGAAGGCAAATTTGAGTTCCCAACAAGACTCAAAATAACCGGAGATTCTCCGGTTAGAGTAAAGAATATGGCTCGGTTGGGTGGAAATAAGCGGAGAATTTCCGATTAAATGGTGCTCCGCTTATTAATCAACTCGCTGCTGCTTCCCTTATCCGTGACCGGGCTGTGCGTGGCAGAAAAAAGTATTCTTGAATAACCACGGACCGCTTATTGAACTCCCTCAGTTAGATACGATTATCTCTCGAATACTCACTTATTCGCAGGATTTCAAATCACTTGAAAGAATAGTAGGGGATTGATTGAATGAGTTTGAACATTATGGCTACAAGAAGGCGTACTTTAATAAAGGATTTAATGCTAAATCCAATGATTTCCATATAATGCACGTTTTCTCCACGCTACCCTTGGAGGTTTTCACTCCCATGTCTCAACGGGTCAAATGCCCTCTCATTCCTTCGTTACACATCCAAGTGGTAGAGTAGGTCTTTCTATAGGAACGGGTCGGAGCCCTTTTGTTCAATAAATCCGGTACTCGTACTTTCTTTGAGTCCTGCGAATAAGTCAGTATTCGAAAGGTATTAAATCTAAAGTGTTTCTTTAATTATCAACTAAACGTTAGGCAGCTATTGGTGAAATCGATTGGATCTTCTCGGAACGATAAGAATCATTCTTTCTGGCCATTCCTACTAATACTCTGGCGAGTTTATGGATTAATTTCATTATTGATTTCATTTTCTTCATCTTCTTCACATTAACATTATTGGCGTGCAGCTCTTTAAAATCAGGGTTGTTCATGACAAGACTCATTGTCGCTAAATACAAAAACCGCCGTAAACGAGATCTGCCACGCTTAGAAAGGACAATTTGTCCTTTCCATTTACCTGAACTGGCCTCTGAAAGATGTAATCCAGCATGGCGCAATAGAGAATTACCATGCGCAAAACCACTGAGGTCACCTGATTCCAAGAATGCCTGCAATTGCAATTTCACTAATTCCTTTGATGGCAAGCAACTTTCTTGCGAAAGGAATTTGTTTAAGTAGGGAAGTGACTTCTTGTTCAACTCGTTCAAGTTGCACAGTGGCTAAATCAAACTCTTCAATTAACTGTTCCAAGTGTAGTTTATAAGCATCGAGTGCTTGTCGAGTGCCGACTGAATGCACAGCTAATTCAATTAACGCTTGTGCTTTTTTTATCCCAGGTTGTCTTTTCATTTGGGATTTCCAGCCTTCAACGATATCAACTGCTTTCATTGAGCGAAGTTCAAGTGGTGTCGGGAATAGGCGAAGAGTCGCCATAGCTCCTTTGCCTTTAACATCTTTGAATACCTGTCGAAGTTCTGGAAAAACAATATCGACCCAACGGTTGATTTGATTGATGGCACTAACAAGTCTCTTAACCGTCATATCACGGTTAGACATTAAAACTCTTAGTTTTTCAAAGGTCTCAGAACTATGATGAATAAAGGAATAATAACCATTCTTGACCATATCAGCGATGACGAGAGCATCTTTTTTATCACTTTTCGATCGGCTATTATCACGGTTTTCTTTATTCTTTTTGACGAGATGAGGGTTAACAGTTACTGCTTCAATGTCTTGGTCATAAAGCCATTTTGAAAGGTTAATCCAGTAATGTCCTGTAGGTTCCATACCAACGATAGTGGAAGCAAATCCTCTTAAGGTTTTTAACTGGTTTATCCACTCTAGTAATTTAGCAAAACCTTCTTCATTATTTTCAAATGTAATTGGATCTCCGACTATTATTCCACGGAAATTCACAGCTCTAGCTACGTGTAATTCTTGTGCAATATCCACACCAACCACAAGGTGGCTATCTGAAATTCTTTCTATTAGTTGATTTTGTTTGTCCTGCATTTTAAACTTCATAGTAAGGGTTCCTCCTAGGGTTTTGAGTTAGAGTGGTGTCTATACTCATATCTTACTGAGGAACCTTATTTTTTTCAAAGTTGAGAATTAGCTCTCTACAGGAATTCTATTGGGTGCTTAAGCTGTATAAAAATGAATTTATTTTTTTAAACTGAAAGTACAAGTAATTAGAAAAATAGCGTGTTAGAACTGTTTTCAGTTTGCATACCATTTTCATTAATAAGATTTGTATCCTTTCTGTTATTTGTAGAGTATCAAGCACTGGATGATATATATTGCTGGACTTTTTGTTATGATGTTTTTATCAGAAAAGTCTTTTAATATGGGAGTTTACTCTATGGTGCAAATTGAATTTATGAAAAATGATGAAGTCGATATTGTTGCTAAGTTCATTTCGGAAATTAATAGTGTTGAAGAATCGCATATTGGTTATTGTGGCAAGGATCCTAAGGAGATTGCTTATTCATTAAGGGAGGATATTTCGGATATCCCCTGTGATCACTGCTTCTTGACTGTCTATGAGGAAGGTAGACTTATTGGTGTATTAGGTTTTGATGCAGATCTAGAAAGCAATAGTGCGGAAGTTTGGGGTCCATTTGTTAAGTGTGATAGGCGGGATATTGTTAATCCCCTTTGGAATAGAATGATTGAATTACTTCCCGAAGAAATAAACTCGATTAGTTTATTTCCTAATAGCAAAAACAAACAAGTCCTTCAACTTGCTAACGACTTTTCATTTACCAGACATAGTGACCAAACCATATTGAATTTCAACCGAAATAGAACGGCTGAATTAGATGAGGTCCCTATTTTAGAATTAAAGGAAGAGTATTTTAAAGAAATGAAACAGCTGCATGATCAATCTTTTCCTGATACTTATTACAATGGGCAACAAATTATTGCCCGACTGAATGAGGATAGGAAGGTTTTTATAATTGTTAAAAACGGTCATCTAAGCGGCTATATTTATGTTGAAGCTCAACCTGAATATGGAGAAGCGAGTATTGAGTTTTTTGCTGTTGAGGAAAGTGAGAGAGGAAAGGGAATAGGACGCGAGCTATTAACTGTTGCACTAAAATGGCTTTTTACGATTGAGAGTATCGAATCGATTACGCTTTGTGTTAATTCAAGTAATCAGAATGCTATAAATCTGTATAAGAAAGTTGGATTTCAACATGTACATGATTTATGTTTTTTTACAAAAAGCTTATAACTGAACACAGGATTAGAAAAACAATATGTTTTAACTTGAAATTTTGGTATAATTTTACCAAAATACTAAAGCAAGAGGTACCTACTTTGACTAAATCTAAACTGCAATCTTGGCTGATTCAAATTTTGCTTATATTGACGATCATTTATGTTTCTACAAAGATTTCATTTATGTTTGAGCCGATTGGAATCTTCATCTCAACGGTGTTCTTTCCGATTCTGATTACTGGATTCCTCTATTTCCTGCTGAATCCGGTGGTGGATTTTCTTGAACGAAAGAAACTTCCTCGGGTACTCGCAATATTGATTATTTATGTGGTGTTTGGGGCGCTTCTTGTTTTGGCGATCGGGAATTTGGTTCCGGCGGTTTCCAAGCAGGCGACAGAACTTGCGAATGATTTACCTGTTTTTGCGGACAAAACGACGGAGTATTTTTATGATGTTGTTCAGTCTTCTGAGTTTAAAAGCTTTAGGGATGAACAGCGGGAAATGATTGATACGGTGCAGGAGCGCGTCATTGAGTATGCAAACACGATGCCGACCAAACTGACGAATGGACTCAAAGGGTTTTTAGGTATTATTACCAATATCGCGATCATCCTTGTTACCGTCCCATTTTTATTGTTTTACATGTTCAAGGATGGGCACAGGTTCCCGCTTGCTGTTTCAAAGTTCATCCCGAAAGATTATCGGGAGGAAGGGCTTAAAATCCTGAAAGAAACGGGAGAAACACTGGCTGCATATATCCAGGGGCAGGTTACCGTCGCTTCCGCTGTTGGGATTTTGGCTTTTATCGGGTATCTAATCATTGATTTGCGCTATGCATTGATCCTCGCGCTAATCGTCGCCTTCACAAACATTATCCCGTATGTCGGGCCGATTATTGGCGGCGCGCCTGCAGTGCTGGTTGGTCTCTTTGATTCCCCGACAAAGGCTTTGCTGGTAGTGGTGGTGATCCTGGTGGCGCAGCAAATTGAAGGGAATTTGCTGTCTCCACTAATTCTAGGCAAAACCCTGGACACCCATCCGGCAACGATCATCATTATTTTATTGGCTGCCGGAAATCTGGCCGGCGTACTGGGGATGGTGTTAGCTGTCCCAACCTACGCCGTCACAAAAACAATCGTATTGAACCTGGTCCGATTTTTAAGAGCCAGGAAACGAGCAACGATTACCACAGACGTAATCTGAGTCATAAACTAACATGAGAATCCTGTCCTAAATCTTTGGGCGATAGAGCTATCTGTATAGAAGCTACTATCGCTTTTTTTAATATGAAGGTAATTTCATGTGCCATTTATGGCGCAATAAATCCTCTTATGGTTACATAAAAGATGGTTAACTTTACAAAAGCAGAGCTGGCCTATGATATCCATTTTCTTATTTGCCACGATCCAATGGTTAGGTGTTTTGGTTTCGTATTTGATTTTTGTTGTTCGGTCTTGAGTACGAAACTTTTTCCATAAAAGTACTAGGGCTTTTCCATACTTAGAACTCCATAACTGAACATAATAAAAGAGGGTTTTTATTAAAGTATGGAGGACGAAATTGTATGAGCGGAACAAAAGATGAACTTAAAGAACAGCTTAGAGTGCTGACAGCTCGCAGGGACCGGATGCAGAAGAATCTCTATGAGGTGGAGAAGGAAATTGCGGAAATCACCAATAAGCTAGCTAAGTTAAGATAGTGACTGCAGCAAAGAGGAAGCGGTAAAAACCAGGCAGCTTCCTTTTTGCTTCTTTTAAGAGGAATTTACTTCTCTTCATCGAATTCAATAAAGTTGGTGGATAAAGGTCGGAAATGAAGGTGGTATTCGGGTGAAGTTCAATCGTTTGGGATGGTTAATACTTTTTCTCTTATTCTTATTTTTTCTTGGACTATTTTATATTGAAGTGTCCGTTTATTCAGTGCTGCCTCCAGAACTAGGCGGAATGAGTTTTTGGACAGAATTGAAGAATGTCTGGTATCGTTCTGTATCGTTTTATGCCATGGTCATGATTGTTTCCTTTTTTCTTTATGTTCGTATTATACATAAATGAAAGTGCCAAAAATAAAAATGTCCCTCCATATGCGGAAGGACATCATAACTATCAGTTATCGTTTGCGAGTTCTTTTCGATTGGGAGCCAGTGGTGGCTGTTCTAACCATTTGTTTTTTTCCATAATATCAAACCATTTCTTTGTCACCATTAAATTTTTCAGGATTATCGTTTCATAAGTAGTGATAAGGTCGGTCCGCATGGCAGATGCCAAACCAGTACCGTGATAGACTTGAGCAGCCTGGAACAAGAAGCCGGTGTGATACATCATCAGCTTGTCTGAAAAAGGAGAGTCCGTGGCTGTTGTGACTTCTGTTTCCCATGACCGGGGAATTGGCAGGTTATCCTCGTGCATGATTTTTCCAAAGGTTTGTATTTGCTGGTCAGCTGTTTTCTCTGAATCCGAGAAGAACTTTCGAAGTTCTTTTGATTGAGCAACTTGGCTGAAAGCAATAGATAGAGTTTTAGCCATAATATTCTTTTTAAGGTTGAAGGAAATACTGATAATTTCTGTGGCAGATAAACTTCTTCCTTTTCCAAATATCCCGTCCGTAAAATCCTTGCTCTCAATTAATTCAGGGTTCTTGGCAGGGTAAAACAGAGGGTCTCTTTGGAAACTGCCTTTCTCGAGTAAAAGTTCAATTGTCTGGTGGTACATTCTTTTACCATCAGAATCACATGAATCGTAAAAATTCCGTAAGTCTTTTCTGACTGAAACTCCTAAGGCAGTCACGTGTCCGACCAATCCATGCAATGTCATGATATGTAAATAATTCAAACAAAAAATGTCTGAAAACAATCTTTTTGCACCTTTAATTAGATCCGCTTCACTAAACCCGATAGGAACTGGAAACCCTTCATTTTCTAAAAATGTTTTCATTTGATTCTTTTGGCGTTCGAATGTCGAAATGGCATCCTCGAAAATTGCCTTGATGGCTTCATCTTCAATAATTGTGTACATATATCGATTCACTGTATCGATCATTGTCCCGTTTACATATTCGCCCCACAAGGTTCCTATTTCAGAAGAAGTTAGTTGTATTTTATCCTTGTCCATATTTTCACCTCCACAGTATTATTTCCTCATTCAGGAAAAATATGAATATTCATGTGTCCAAGATTGGTATTTAATATCAAGTATTTTTGTTATCGAGTTCTTATTGCCAATTGTGATTTTTTTCGGGGGGGAACAGAAGGTCTTAGTATCTCTTGTTACTTATGAATTAGAAAACTACAATTTAAATAATAAAATTCTAAAAAAAATGAACTTTCCATGATGGTTATGACTCTTACATAGGAGCGGGGTGAGGGGATGAATGTTGTCCGGTTGGTGAAAAAGGCCAAAAGAGGCAGTAAGGATGCGTTGCTGGAGTTGATTATGGCGGAGAAGGATGCCATGTACCGGCTTGCTTTAACATATATGAAGAATGAGCATGATGCGATGGATGTGCTGGAGGAGATGATTGTCCGGCTTTATGAAAGCATTGGTCAGCTGAAGAAGGAAGAGGCTTTTTACAGCTGGAGCAAGACCATCCTTGTGAATCTTTGTAAAACAACGCTTCGCAAACAAAAGAAGGTTGTGTTGATCGATAACTGGCTGTCTTCCAAAGAGGAGGAGCAAGTCGAATCCGCTGAATCGAATGGGCAGCAATTAGAGATTGCCGAAATGCTATCGATTTTAAATGCAAATCAAAAAGAAGCGATTCAGTTGAAGTATCTTCTCGACCTTGATTATCAAAGTATTGCGGATTTGACGAATGTTCCGGTGGGGACGGTAAAATCGAGGGTGTTTCAGGGATTAAGGAAAATGAAGGAGCATTTTGGGGGTGAAGGCATTGAAAAAGATAGAGGAAGTGTTGAATGAGGAGAAGAGGCGCTTAGCTGACATGGCACCTCCGCCAGATTTCGAAGCGAGAATGCGCAGCGCCCTTGATGCAAAGCCTTCAATCAAGCAGAAGCGAAGGAATCCCTACGTGATCATGGCTGCTGTTGGCGTTTTGTGCTTTATGCTGATTGGCTATAATTACAATGCCTTAGCCTTTTATGGGAAAAAAATCTTTGGTTATGAGGAAATTATGACTGGAACAATGAAGGACTTGAATGATAAAGGCATGGGGCAAATCATTGATAAAAAAACGACATTGAGTGATGGAACAGAGCTGATCATTGACGGGATCATGACCGATCCGAATCAATTGGTTATGTACTATACACTCTTCAATCCTCAGGGTCTTGAGGATTCACTGGACTACGCCTTTATTGGTGATGAAATAACAGGTTTTCTTACCAATGCCCATAGTGGAGGCAGCATGTCAAAGGTGAATGATGCCGGCACAGAAATTAAAGGGACGATGTATTTTGATCCAGTCAGTCCATTTTCGAAGAAACTGACTTTGCATTTTTGGCAAGGGGAAGAACATCGGGAAGGGAGCATCACTTTTCCTTATGATCCAAACAAAGCCATGCAGACACAGATAAAACAGTCTATTAAAGAGACGGTAAAGGTCGATAAAGGTTCAGTTACTTTCAAAACGATTACAGCGACCCCAACTTTAACAGTGATCGAAGGGAAAATGGACGTGGATAATTTTAATCGACTCCATTTTGGCTTTGAAGGGGTCAAGTTAATGGCAAATGGTCAATCCATCGACAATATGGGTTATGGTGTACAGAGCACGTTTAATGGAAGCAAGTTCGATTTGCGTTTCGATGGTCTGCCTGAAGAGCTGCATTCTCTAGAATTGGTTTTTAACGAGTTTGTTGGATACCAGAAACTATCGGAACAGATCCCACTTGGTAACAATACGCACCATGATCTTGAAGGAAAAGATCTTTGGATTAAAAGCGTCGTTCCTACTGAGCGTGGAATTGAAATCACGATTGAAACAGACTGGAACCTACTGCTTGACGGCGTTTCTATTCAAAGTGGGGACAAAGTGACTCCTTTAAAAACAACGATTGGCCAGAGATTGGACAGAAATACAGATAAATTCACCAGTGAGCGGACGATGGTCTTTGATACGAAGTCCATGCCAGAGGATCTGCTCATCGAAGGGTTCCATTATGTGAAAAACTACAATCATAAGATTGAGATTCCGGTTGATTAGTTGGTGTGTATGGATCAGGGTCAGGAATAGAGGGGTGGCAATGAAGCAAGCTACTTTACAATGTTAGTCATTCTCTTTGAACACTAGATTGTAGATTTATCAGTGATTTGCGAATTCCGGTTGTATTTTTCAGATCACTTCACTGCAAAATAAAGCGAGGGCATTGTTTTTTCAAACAGTGCCTTTTCTTATTGTTTAGGTATTTATAAAATTATTTAGTGTGGAAAACAACATGTATTTTTTAAAAGCGCCTAGCCCCTAGCCCCTCGAGTCGCTTGGCTAGCTGCGGCTCCTAACTCCTCGAGACGCTAGTCTAGTGTCGCCTCCTAGAAACTCCGAAACTTCAACTCCGCCGGCAGAAGCAAAAAGCGCTTCTTTGTCGGAGTCTCCAGTTTTCTGCGTTTCTGAACAGTCGGCTATACGGTCCGCTCAGGTGAAGTCAAAGAACGACTTCACCGGTCGGCCCTCTAGCGCTTGTCTGGGCTGAACGAGGCGCTTGCGCTTTTTGTTCTGCTTGTTATTCAGGTGTTTACTGAAATTTACATATGAAACGTCCATGTGATTTTTAAAAAGAGATTGACACTCTTAAGCGATAGGAGTAATTTATACTTATTCATTTTAATAAAAAGCCTTTATGCTGAATCTTTTGAGCGGGGGAACCGATTTTGATAAAGCTATTTTATCTTGGGGTGAATTTTAGTGATTGAAGCTAAAAAGGGATACTCTCAATCCCTAATCCGACAGCTAACTCCGTAAGCCGTGAAGAGAGAAGGGTTGATGATATGAACATTAACCATTCTTATTAGGGATGGTCTTTTTGTGTTTTTGAAAATTAATCTGACAAAGTAAGAAGGGGTAAATCTTGGCGAAAATTTTAAAAAGGAACTGGCTGAAACCTGCGCAAATCATTGTGTTTTTTTATGTCATTGCTGTATTGATCTCGGCGTCGCTCCTCAGTCTCCCTATTGCGCTCAAGCCTGGGGTGAGCTGGACTTTGATTGACGTTTTATTCACGGCAGTCAGTGCGGTGAGTGTGACAGGGCTAGCGGTGGTATCGACACCGGACACCTTTAGTACACCGGGCGTTTTCATATTAATGTTCATCCTCCAGTTTGGCGGTATTGGGATCATGACGCTTGGTACGTTTTTCTGGATGATATTACGCAGGAGGATCGGTCTTAAAGATCGGCAGTTAATCATGACCGACCAAAATCAGTCTCAAATGTCAGGTCTGGTCAAGCTCATGAGACAAATATTGGCTATCATCCTCTTGATCGAGGCGGTGGGGGCCCTTATATTAGGCACCTATTTTCTTCGTTTTTTCCCGACATGGCAAGAAGCCTATCTCCAAGGCTTATTTGCAGCGGTCAGTGCAACGACGAATGCTGGCTTTGACATTACAGGAAGTTCGCTGATTCCTTTTGCGCATGATTACTTTGTGCAAACCGTGAACATCATCCTACTAACCTTAGGTGCGATTGGATTCCCGGTATTAGTGGAAGTTAAGGAGTTCTTTTTGAATCGTAAAAAACACAATCGATCACATTTTTCCTTATATACGAAACTGACCACCTTAACATTCTTTGCGCTTATGTTCTTCGGTACATTTGCCATTCTGCTTTTTGAATATAATCATTTTTTCAAGGACTATAACTGGCATGAATCATTTTTTTATGCCTGGTTTCAATCGTCCTCCACTAGAAATGGCGGGCTTGCTACTATGAATGTGAGTGATTTCTCTAATCCTACCTTACTGCTTCTTTGCTTTTTGATGTTTATTGGAGCGTCGCCAAGTTCTGTTGGCGGCGGGATAAGGACGACTACTTTTGCGGTCATTATTTTACTGATCATCAATTTTGCAAAAGGGCATAATGCAATCAAGGTGTTTGGACGGGAGCTGCATGAGGAAGATATCCGGAAATCGGTAGTGGTTAGTTTTCTGGCGATGCTGCTCTGTTTCGCCGCTGTGGTGATCATGAACGCGACTGAAAACTTCACGATGATGGAAATCATGTTCGAAGTCAGTTCAGCATTCGGGACGACCGGCTTGTCGATGGGAATCACTCCTGAACTTAGCACGGCAGGAAAGATTGTCATTATTTCTTTGATGTTTATAGGAAGAATAGGGATTCTATCATTCATATTCCTGTTCAACCGCGGAAAGCTAGAGCCAAAATGCCATTATCCGAAAGAAAGATTGATTGTTGGATAGAGGTTTCAGGAAGTATTGGGTGAAGGAAAGTTACCCGATGCTTCCTTTTTTCATGGAACTTCCAGTCTCCTTATCCGTATATAAAACAAGGGATAGGGGGATGGAAATGAAGAAAGTATTTGAGGTTACATATAAAGGGCATCATATACAAGTGGAGAATACCTGGTTTAGTGGGGAAAAACTCTATGTGGACGGCAAATTACAGGACCAGAATCTTGGGTTTGCCTTTGATCGAGCGACTTTAAATGGGGTAATCAAAAATAGTGAAGGAGCACACCAGAATATCAAGGTCAGTCTCGGTGGTGCTATTACGGTTGAATGCAGGATCTTTATAGACAATGAATTGATTTATCCTGAATATGAGGTTTAATAGTAAACAAAAGGAGTTCAACTTAGAAGTTGAGCTCCTTTTTTACTGAATAAGAAAGCATATATTCACTTTGAGAATTGTCCAGCTCCAGCGCCTAGCCCCTCGAGTCGCTTCGGTCCTGCCAATGAAGTCAAAGAACGACTTCACAGGCAGGCCCCTCCAGCGCTTGTCGGGGCTGAACAAGGCGCTTGCGCTTTTCTTAGACGTTAAATCTTTTTCTGATCTTTCTTGCTCTGAAAAATAAAGATGCCGATGGCCACTGCTGATGCGAGTAAAAAGACTAGGATGGTGATCGTGATGTAAAGCGGGTCATTGTTTGTTTCTTCTGGTAGGAGTCTTGTTGCAATCGGACCCATAGAGAGAAATAAAGGAATCAGTATGGTGAACCAGGTTTTGGTGTAGAGAGCTGCACCGATGAAAATGACGGCACAAAGGATAATAATCAGATTGTTTTGCACTGGCGTTGCTACGAAAACGGCTTCGAAGTTTTGTGCTCTATACCAAAACATGAAGACTACCATTAATCCTGTCACAATCAGGGAGGTGCAGAAAATAAAAACATACCCCCATCTAGATTGAAAGAATCTTGGCATTATTTTGAACAAGAACAAGCCATAGCCTAGGAAGCTTACCGTGGTGATGATGAGCGCAAACCAGATCGTCCCTCGTGATACGGAAAAAGTTCCTTCGATTGCAGGACCGATACTTAAATAGGCCGAAATCAGCAGGATCATCAAAGGAACCAAACCCGCGAGCTCGCGATAATCGGTTTTCATGGATTCACCAATGCTTTTCATATAATTCTTCGGGCTGTAGCCAATGATGTGGCTGACATCTTTCCCTTCAGCCTCCGCCTCCATCAAATGAACCTCAAGTTCTTCGGTAATTTCATTAATTTCCTTGTCGTTTTTTCCTTTTGAAATCAAGTACATCCGCAGTTCTACTAAAAATTGTTCCGCTCGTTTTGAAACCATTCTGTCAATTCCCCCTTTTATTCAAAACATTGTTCACCGAGGAGCTCAATTGTGTCCAGCGGTTGATGAATTGCTCCAATTCCAGCTCGCCTTTTTCCGTCAATGAATAATATTTCCGTTTCGGTCCGGCAGTCGATTTCCTTAAGGTGGTGCTCACCAGACCTTCCTTTTGCATTCGCAGCAGAAGGGGATATATCGTTCCTTCGCTAAAAGAATGGAAGCCGTAGGACTCTAATTTGGCAGCTAATTCATATCCGTAAATTTCGCCCTCTTTGATGATGGACAAAAGGCATCCATCGAGAATCCCTTTAAGCATTTGCGTCGTATCAGCCATCTGACAGGCTCCTTTCAGTAACTTGTATTGCAAGGTATTTGATGCAAAAAATAGTACCTTGCATTACAAGATATACCATTACTATACAATATGCTATCTTGTAATGCAAGGGTTAAGGAAGAAGTCAGAAAGACGCCTCTCTCCTGGAAAGGCGTCTTCGTGATTATTTTTTCGCAACTAGCGGCCTGTCGTTTAGATACAGCTTCAGGTCGGGGCTGTTTCCAGTTATGATTTCTTCAGCTATGATTTTCGCAAGCATCTGGCTGTAAACGGTTCCATTGTCGCCGAATCCCATGAGGAAGTAGCTGTTTGGATATTCTTTATACTTACCGATGATCGGGATGCCGTCCGCAGTCCCCCCGTAAAAGGCAGCTAAATAATAGTCCGGTTCTACCTGGATGGACGGAAACATCTTGTTGAATTCTTCAATCAGTTTGTCCCGCTTATGAATGAGTTTACTGTCCCGGTCCTCAGCATAGGGAGTATTATCATCAAGACCGCCAATGATAATCCGGTTATCACTTGTAGTCCGCAAATACAGATAAGGCCTGGCTGTTTCCCATAAAAGCGTCTGGTTGTACCAGAACGTCAAATCAGCAACAGGCTTTGTCGTCACGGTATACGTACTCACGAAAGAAACCTGTTTTTCTTTCTTTAAGTCGATTCCCTCATAGCCACACGCAAATAGGACTTTGCCTGCCGAAATGGATCGACCGTCTGTGGTGGTAAGAATCACCCGTCCTGATTGCGGATCCACATGATGTCCATTCATCTCGGTGTTTTCGAAGATTTGTACACCTTTTTTAGCGGCGTAGTCTATCAGCGCATGGGTGAACTTGAAAGGGTTAAGTTCGCCATCACCATAGGAATAGATGGCGGCCTCACGGCTGAACGGATATTTTTCCTCGATTTCTTCTTTGCTGAGAAAGTCTACCTTCAGACCTTGCTCTTTTAAAAATTCATATTCTTTCCTCAGCGATTCCACATCTTCACTGCAACTTGCCGAATATAGCGAGTCTCTTCTTTTAAATTCGCAGTTGATGTCTACTGTCCTGCATGCTGCTTCTATTTCATCGATCGCTTCCTGCAAGAGTTCTAAATGTCTTGAAATATACTCCTTTCCAAAAGAGTTAACGAGGTTCGTGAACATTTTTTCCCCTGAATACTGAATGAGTGCCGTATTCGAACTCGTGCTTCCGCTGCCAATCTTCCCTTTTTCAATGACTGCCACTTTCAATCCAGAATCCGCAAGATAGTAGGCGCATTGCGAAGCTGAACTTCCTCCTCCAACGATCAGGACATCGCATTCCACATTGTCTTCCAACTGTGGATAGGAGGGGGGAGTAGGGAAAGTGGCAGGCCAATAATATGTACCAGACATTAAGTTCATGCTTGTCCCCCTGCTCATAAAGATATCAATAGTATTTCCATGATAAGCTATGGCATTCATTCAAGTTACACGCCAAGGAATAGCCTGTTTTTGCAAAATCAAACCGTTGGTGGAAAAGCAGACAGGAGTATTTGCTGACCCCTCCGTTGTATGATGCCCTTTCTTTTTACGGCAGGGAAATTGGTGTGTTTTTTCTCCGCTGAATTTTAGCCACAGCTCTCTAGTTCCTATGTCTCTATCTGCCATTTTGTGGTATCGTTGAGGGTAGAGGTGGTTGTCTTGAGGAAAAAATTAGCCTTAAGCTTTTTTATAGTGATCACACTAACAGCTTGCAATACGGATGAACCGTTTGCCTACTGGACTGAAAGGACAGATAACCAGATTCAGCGTCTTGATGAAGCGGGGATAAAGTACGAAATCAGGGAAGGCGATATCTGGGTTCGCAAGAAGGATTTGAAGAAGGTAATGGCCTGTTGCTCTTAAGGGCACGGTCTTGTTTACTGAATAAGAAAGTATAAAATTTTTTGACTTAGATTCGTGTCCAGCTCCAGCGCTTGTCGTGGCTGACCAAGGCGCTTGCGCTTTTCTTAAAATAACTGATTATTCTAATATATTTGTTGTGTCGCAGGAATAGTGGAGTTTGTAATTTTGGGAGGCGGGGGAACAGCCCTAATCCTAGGGGGGGAAGTCATTGATGATCCTGGAAAAAATGGAGCCAATCTCGATTGGAGCGATTCAAGAGAACGGCATACAGTCAGTCGTGGATTGGTTTGATGGGCATAAGGAATATTTCTATCGTTTTGGTCGACACTTTGTTCAAAATCAGCAGCAGATGGAGGAGCTTTTTTACAGGTCGATCCTGAAGGTGCATAAGGAGTATCCACGGTATAAAGAGAATTTGCCGTTCAAAATGTGGGTCACTTCAATTTTTATTCAAAACATCCGCGAGCTTCCAAGCCTGCAAGAATCAAGGGAGATGAACCCGGACCGTGAAGTGTATGCTGGATTGAATCAACTGGAAAGAGAAGCGCTGGTTCTTACATATATAACAGGTTTCACCATGGATGAGACTGCGCAGCTCCTTGAAGTTCCGTATGGAAAAATAAGGGACTTATTATTTTCCGGTATTCAGACGCTCAGAAAACAAATAGATGGAGCTGACTATCAAGGCTGTGAGCCGTTCAAAGAGCATTATATCGATTACCTGGAAAAAACGATGGAACGACCGGCAAAGATTGAGTTTGAAATCCATCTTTATAACTGCACAGAATGTCAGGAGGATTTGGCGAGCTTCCAGGAAGTCGCAATGACTCGGCTGAATGATGTTGAGGCAGGGAATGACCTGAGTGTACACCCTGAACTAATGGAAAATGTGAGAAAAAGATTGGCAGCTAAGAAGGAACATAGGATGCAGAAGACTAAAAAGCGCAAAAAATTGGCGCTTGGTTTTGCGAGTGCATTTGCTTTCATTATGGCAATCGGCTTCATTACCGGTGCATTCCCAAAGGTCTATTATGCATGGACAGAAGATGATGTGCATCTTCGAGCTTTTCTCCAGGAGGGTTTTGGTCAGAGACTGAATCTTGAAGCGGAAAGTGACGGGGTGAAGGTGAAAATCAAAGGCGTGGTGGCGGATGACATCCAGACGCTGGTTTTCTATGAAATTCATGATATGAAGGAAGACAAGCAATATTTCATGAACTTTCAGGATGGGGTGACTGTAGAGAACGAATTTGACATTATGAAACGCGACGCCTATCCGCGCTATTCTTTTCCCGATATCGAGGCGGAGATGAACAAAAGTAATAAAAACGTTTTTTATGGAAAGCTTGCACTGCCACCTCTTAAGGAAAAGCAGAGTGAAGTCAAACTGAGAATCACCAAAATTCAGGAATTGACTAATGAAGCTGGGGGATCATATGGTTTTAGAGCTGGTGAATATAAAAACGGTTACTGGAGCTTCGAGTTCCCGGTAACTAAACAGCCTGTCACTGAGTACGAAATCAATGAACCAAGAGAGCTCGAGGGCGTGGCGATCAGATTCGAAAAATTGATGGTTGCCCCTACTGCCACCTTTTTACAATTTAGCATCAATACAGAAAAACTGGAGAAGCGAATCGATTTCCTCAATTTTAAATCGCTGGAGGTGAATAATGAAAAAGTGGAGGCGGAGCGATATGGCAGCCACTTTATGGAGTACCAGCCGGACAATGGATGGACTGGTTTTCAAGCTTATTTTGATCCCCTTTACGGTGAGAAAGTGAAAGATTTCAGAGTCCAATTAGACTCGATCTATCTATCGATTGTAGATCATAAAAATATCGAACTTAGCGGAAATCAGACCTTCCCGCAGACAATCCAGTATGCAGGCAGCACCCTCTGGATCGATAAGACCAAAGCCGGTCAGTCTACAGAGATTATTATACGCAATGAAGATCTGGAAAGTCAGGGATATGAATCTCTTCACATTAATTTTACGGACGAAAATGGTCATCAGCCTAACATCACCCATATGGATTCCAAAGGAGTGCTCGTCGATAAAGACGGCGTCGAATATGATCCGCATAAAGGTCCAATCGACTATGAGAAATTGGAGCAGCCACGCCATTTCGTCACAGAACAATCCATGAAAGTAGAAGCCATTGAGGAACAGTCCATGAAGCTCCAGATCACTGGTTATAACACGCTAAAATACTTGGACGAAGTTTGGGATCTGGGGGCGGTTAAGATGTCTCAAGATAAGGAATAAAATGAATGCTTTTTGAGGAGGGACGGGAAAACCGTCCCTTCATTTTATTTGTTCGTGTCAGGGGTTCTTATGAAAATAAAGAAATAAAAATAAGAAAAGGCACGACTAAAGTGCCTTTTCTTATCGGAAGTACTCTATTTTGCATTTACATCTGGTTGATGAATGCCAAATATATTTCCTTCTGTATCTTTATAATACCCCTGCCACGCCATGCCAGGCAGTGCGTATTTTGGCAATGCTACTACGCCGCCATTATTAAGGATTTTAGCTTCAGTCGCATCGTAATCTTCTACGCCCATTGTACATGCATAACCATTCAAAGGCTGGTTTGATTCTGGAGGCGGACCTTGACGCTGCATTAAGGCACCGTTAATTCCAAGCGCATCTTCACTGCCAGTCACTGCCCCCAAATAAGGCATGCCAGTGTATTCGCTCCAATCTTCAAATGCCCACCCAAATACTTCACCATAAAACGTTTTAGCACGGTCCATATTATCTACATGTATTTCAAAATGCACTACTCTACCCATAATTACCTCCTGATTATAAAAATATCTTCTTGTATGTATTTTCTACAAAACTGCTGGACACTCCTTCTTCATGATGGGGTTGTACAGTTGATTTATGCATTGAGTAATTTTGCTTCTGCACGTAGTGGTGGTAAAGGAAATCATGAATAAAATCCTATTAAAGAAAATATATAAAGAATATGTAAATGGACAACTACTGGTTTCGATAATTTGAAACTATAAGGTGCTGATCTTTTGAACAGGAATAAGAATCTACAATTATTCATCTTTTTGCTTGTTTGTCTGCTTATAGTTCTCATTGTTCATGTGATCCTCCACACAAAAGTTTATGTAGTGTTCAGCGCAAGTCTTGGTTCAGTTTTCATGATTGGGCTAGTCATCTTCCTGATTGTTTACCTCTATTTAAACGGATAAAAGAGAATTGTGTGGGGAGAAGCTCCCATTTTATTCCGTGAACCTAGACAATTTCGAATTCACTTCTAATGAGCGGTTTTGAATCAGGATTTTAACTTTCTATGAGTTGGTCGATATATTGCGAAAAGTGGTCGATATATTTAAATGTAATCAAATTTTTATTTTAAAAGCGGGTAATTTTGTTGAAAATCTACCTGCGTGCTGTATTTATTAGCGATTTCAGATTTTTATTGGCGATTTTCAAGATTTATTGGCGAAAAATTAATTTTATTGGCGATAATGCGCTGTTTATTGGCGAAAATCAATTTTTATTGGCGACTTGGAAATTTTCGTTGATTTTTTCCAGTTTCGATACGAGGAAACTGTGTGTCCAAGGAATAGCAGGATTTGGGACGGGAAAACCGTCCTTTGTCTTTATAATGCTCCCAACTTCATAGCCGATCTCGCCCCGGCTTTATTTGCAAACTCCGTATAATCCACCAATTCAGCTTCGTTTTCAGGAATCCCTTTGTCGTGAAAACATGATAGGAGGGCGGCCATGAATGCGTCGCCGGCACCGGTTGTATCTACCGCTTTCACCGGGATTCCGGGAACGTGCACCAACGCATGATTATGAATGGCAGACGCTCCGTCTTTTCCTTTTGTGATAAAAAGGAAAGGGATATCCATTTTTGTGAGGTGTTCCAAACTTTTATCTTCGGTTAAAAATAGCCATTCATCCTCGGTCATTTTTACGATATCTGCCTGTCTAATGTAAGAAAGAATCGTTTCTCTGCACTGATTCTCGCTTTCCCATCGTTTCAGCCGGATATTCGCATCAAAGGCTATTAGCAAATTCTCTTCTTTGGCATATTGAAGAGCTTGTTCAGTTGTTTTTCTTGCGATTGGATGAAAAAGAGTGCCAGACCCAAAGTAAAAGATTCTATGATCCGCGAACGGCTTTTTATCGAGTTCTACAGAGGCAATCCACTCATCAGGAGTTTCGTTTAAGTACGCATGGAAATAGCGTTCTCCATGCTGATTCGAATGAATATAAACACAGCAGATTTTTTTATCTGGATGATAGGAACAAAAGGATAGATCAACATTCTCCTTTTGCAATTCTCCCTCTACAAATGTACTTGTTTCATCCATTCCCAGTTTGCATAAATAATACGAGGGAATGCCATGTCGGCTGACTCCGACGGCTACATTAACAGTCGCTCCTCCCAGTAAACGCTCATAGGTTGTATTTGATGAATCGAATGAGATGTAGTCAACTATTGGTTCACCTAGTGATATAATTCCTGGCTTTTTCAATATGTGGCTCCTTTCGTCACTGCAAAGAACGGACATCTTAAGTATTTTACGAATATTTTAACAGCTATTTCAGCTGCATGGGAAACAGAGAATGCATCACATTGAAAGTAAGGAATGCATTACATTGAAAGTAAGGAATGCATCACATTGAAAGTAAGGAATGCATCACATAGGAAGCAGGGGAAGCATCAAATAAAAAACAGGGTATGCATCACTTTGAAAGCAGAAGCATCCTACAATAAGGAATCTTCGATTAACATCCGGACATCCTACTATCAGGAGGGATGTTTTTTGAAGAATACGTGGATTGTCCTGCTAATTTTCATGCATTTTCTTTTACCATTGGAAGTAAGTGCTGAAGTCCCGCTCACGGCTGCGTTTGTCCGCGACCATCAGCTTTGGATCAAAGATGGGGAACAGGAAACGCAAATAACAAAAGGGCGGTATGTATATTCGCCGAAATGGTCTTATGATGGGCGTTTCATTGCCTATATTGATGGAGATGAACAAGGAGGTAAATCGGATTTATTCATTTATGATACGAAGGCTAAAGAAAGCTATCAGCCTTATACCAGGGTTGAAGCATCAGATTTTAAGTGGTCACCGGTAAAAAATCAATTAGCCTACAGTGATCATGGATTACTGAACGTGACAAAAGTAAAGGATGGCCGTCCGCAAGGTTTCGAGAATGTTGCACTGGGGGTAAGCGGGTTTGCGTGGTTTCCGAATGGCGAAGATTTCATTGTTTCCTCGCAATCCAGTTTGCGTCCTACCGGCTGGGGACCAGTCCCGCTGTATAAGGTCCCGGTCCATGCGAATCTCGCAAAGGAAAAAATGCAGCAATTCTATACGATCCAAACACATGAGCCAGACTTGTTTGGTATCGATGCGGACTATTTCAAATGGAGTCATGATGGAAAATGGGTCAGTTTCATTCTGATTCCTACAGCTTCCTGGTCGATGGATAGCCAAACCTTGTGTGTCCTGTCAAACCAAGGAGAACAATTTCAGTCAGTCGGTAAAATGCTGGGGTACAAGGACTGGGTGAAGTGGGCTCCCTCCTCTAACCAGCTGGCTTATATTTCAGGCGAAGGAAGATTTTTTGTTGAAAACAAGAAAACCAAAATTGCGGATATACCGATATTTAAGGAGCAGAAGGATTACACACCAGCGGGTTTCGTAGACCTTGATCTGGAATGGTACTCGCAGGATCAAGTAATCGTCGCCCGTGCAAAAGAAAACAAGGAATGGACAGAAGGGCCGGTCCCAACGATGTACACAGCTCTGTATGCAATCAATATCAAAACCGAGGAGCAAAAACAAATCGCTTTTCCGAAAAAGAATGAACTTGATATAGATCCGCAAGTGGCTGGTCGAAATCTTACCTGGTTTCGAAAAAATCCCAATGATGAGCAGGGAGATGTGTGGGTGATGGAGGGATTGAACGGGGAGGAGTATAGGTGGATTAAGAATGTTGATTCAGCCCCGGAATTTTTCATTGTAAAAGAGAAGCAATGACTTCTTCAATACTGTAAAGTTCCCTTAACCAAAAAAAGCAGCGAGCCCAAATGGCTTCGCTGCTTCAGTCATCAAGATGCTTGTTCTTTATCGGATACAGAATAAATCAGAGAATTTTCCACGCTTAGCATGCTTTTTCGCAGATCCTTCTTGTCATTAAGAATGATGACGCAAGTATCCTCAAACTCTCCAAGACCATTGATATATTTTTCATATAAAGCCTCTTCAGCTTCATCCAGATCTGTACTTTTCGGAAGTGACAGGTCAAGTCCAAGCACATACTGCTTACGCTCTGGAATCGAAGCGAGTTGCTTTCGTACGAGATAAGCAGTTGTAATTTCCTTGTATTGTGCAAGCTGGTTTATGCCGGCGAGTAGTTCTCTGCTATCTTTGTCATGAGTGATAAAGTGGTCTTTTGGCTGGATAAAATCGCACTCCACATTGGAAGCTTCCACGATTTCCTCCCACTTCTCCAGCTCTTCTCTCGTGTTTTCAAATAACTCGCTTTGTTCAGTCTCATAATAGTAACCGCATAATAGGTCAAGCGCTGGCAGGCGCAATTCCCAATCGTAGGACATAGCAAGGTGGATCAATCGAATTCCTTTTTCCGCCGTGTCCCTAGATTCCAGATAATGCTCAGCTAAAGTCAACAGTGCCCCTGCAGTTTGCGGATCTTCCGAATGCTTCTCAGCAATCTCCTCATACAAAGGAATTGCTGCTTCCAGGCTATTGAACTCGACTGTCAAATAGGCTTTTTCCAGCAATTCTTCAAGGTTGGCAACTTGTTTGTTGGTTAATTCCTCGTATCGTTGCTTTGAATCATTAAAGTTTTCAATTTCTTCTTTCCAGCTATCCTGATTGTAGTCGACCCACATTTTATTAAAGTCATTGATCACTCGACCTGGGAATGCCAGGAAATAGTTCAGTGCAGATTCTTTTGGCTTTTCCGGCACTTCGGCTTCTATTGCCAATGCAGCAAGTCTGTCCCTTAAACACGGGTGAGTGTCTGTCATATAACTTTCCTCAGCCAGCTGCTCATTGAAATATTCGGCTGATTTTTGTTCACTAAGTGACTGGAACTTCTCAGTGAAATTCGAATATGGTTGAGGAACACTGTTCGTCTTCGCACATTCTTCAAACAGCTCGCTGTAAAAATCACGGTAGTAATATGGAGCTGCCACAGAGATCAGCGTCAATGCTTCGCCCATCGCCGGCGAGGATGTTGCTAAGGCTGCCGAACGGTCTGCAGCGTATTCTTCCTGCCTTGCCATCGCAAATGTATAGGCGTCAAACCTCGGATAAAACCATTGGAAGAATTTTTTAAAGATGAAGGTGCCGAATTGTTCGTTTTCCTCCAATGAATGCAATAGACAGCTCCAGCTCATTCGCAGACGGTATATTCTCGCGCCGAGGGCAGTGTCAGAATTAGAGATATGGGCAAGCTCATGAGCAAGCACAGCAGTAAACTGTTGCTGGGAAAGTGTGGATAGAAGCGGAATTCCAATGGCAAGGACATTTCGCTTTTTCCCGAACATACCATAGCTTGAAATTTGTGCGACGGAGGCATTAAATTCACTATCAAGTACAATTGCATCAATAGGCGGGGCGTTCAATCTAAGGCGCAGTGTGTCGATGATCTCGAACAACCTTGGAGCTTCCTCCCGTTGCAGGTAATACCCTTCTGGCATTTCCATTTTCACAATCAAGGCCTTGATAATGAAGAATGACAGAGTTCCCGTCAAGAGCAGAACTTTCACATTTCCAAAGGTAAAATTCCCATCAGCAATCATGGCAATTGAAATGGTCATCAAAAATAAAAACAACGACAAAAACAATGCAACATAACCAAAACCAAGTCCAGTAAGCATGATGACCTTGAACCTGTAAAGCTTCGGGTTAGCAGAAGCCTGCTTTTCAAGCTTGTTTACCAACTTTTCAAACTCTTGAACTGTCATTCTCATTCCCCTTTATTAAGTGATCGATAGTATTATATCAGGGAGGAAGTTATTGCTAAAAGATGTTTTTTATTGGAAAATATTAAAATATTAGAGATTGAGGAAATTATACTTTTATTTGCGTATAAATCGCGTTAATTTCCAATAGAAACTTGGACTTGGGGTTATTCGAAGGTACGATAAGGGAAGAACGATACCCTTATGCAGTTGTTTGTGTCCACATAAGGATACGATAAGGAAAAAACGATACCCTTATGCAGCTGTTTGTGACCACATAAGGATACGATAAGGGAAGAACGATACCCTTATGCAGTTGTTTGTGTCCACATAAGGGTACGATAAGGGAAGAACGATACTCTTATGCAGCTGCTTGTGACCACATAAGGATACGATAAGGGAAGAACGATACCCTTATGTAGCTGCTTGTGACCACATAAGGGTACGATAAGGGAAGAACGATACCCTTATGCAGTTGTTTGTGTCCACATAAGGGTACGATAAGGGAAGAATGATACCCTTATGCAGTTGTTTGTGTCCACATAAGGGTACGATAAGGGAAGAACGATACCCTTATGCAGCTGCTTGTGACCACATAAGGGTACGATAAGGGAAGAACGATACCCTTATGCAGTTGTTTGTGTCCACATAAGGATACGATAAGGAAAAAACGATACCCTTATGCAGCTGTTTGTGACCACATAAGGATACGATAAGGGAAGAACGATACCCTTATGCAGTTGTTTGTGACCACATAAGGGTACGATAAGGGAAGAACGATACCCTTATGCAGCTGCTTGTGACTACATAAGGGTACGATAAGGGAAGAACGATACCCTTATGCAGCTGCTTGTGACCACATAAGGATACGATAAGGGAAGAACGATACCCTTATGTAGCTGTTTGTGACCACATAAGGATACGATAAGGGAAGAACGATACCCTTATGCAGTTGTTTGTGTCCACATAAGGGTACGATACCCTGAATTATGTATTTCTAAGAACCGTAATAAATCCATCCAGAATTTGATGGCTTATTTTAAAGCCTTTACTTTTGTAAAAGTTCAGGGCGGCATCATTGCCGTTGGATACATAGATGAATTGGTCTTGAATGTCATCCAGGGAATCTAGCCATTCCTTGGATTTTTCAAACAGTACCGACCCGATGCCCATGCTGCGGTAGCCTTCTTTTATATAAAATTGCGAAAGGCAGCCGACATCACTTCCTTTTACGGATTCCATAGCAAAGAAAGTAGCAAAAGCACTTGAATACACTTCTTTTGGCGAGACATTGCTATACACGTATCCGACAATCTCATCGCCATCCATCGCGGCAATGATATGATTCGCCTTCGCGTTTTTAACCGAGGGGATCATTCTGGTTTCAAAACTCATGCCATCAAAGAGCTCGGGGCGAAAAGTGGCTAGTGACTTTTGATAGATCATCAACTCATTGCAAAGATCTTTTACCAGGCTAATCTGATCATCAGGAATAAGCTCATAACGGATTGGCATCATCCAACTTCCTCTCTTAACAGGGTTCTTATGGAATTATATCGCAATCCATCATTGCTTGATAACCAAAACCCCGCCTCTTGAAGGCTAATTGCTGTTACTGTTCTCTTTCCCGATATCCCTGTGTCTCCTGAGCTGTTGGCCGGAGGGAACAAGCCGAGCTTGCTGGTCATAGAATGAACATGAATAAATGGTCACCTGCCTGGAGGGAGAAGAGAAAATATGATGCACAATGGAATGTATTCACAGGGAACACAAAGCGGACCAATGAATGTGGTGGTGGTTGAGCCGTATGTGTATGCAGCTCTTTATAATCTTATCGGAAAAAGAGTGGTCCTCGATACAACACGAGGTTCCGTTAGCGGAATGGTTAGGGATGCCAAGCCGGACCATGTGGTGATCCAGGAGCATGATTCCAGCTTTTTTGTCCGGATCCGTGAAATCGTCTGGATTATGCCGGAGTCTTAATAAGGATTTTTAGAAGACACTGAGACCAGCTATTGATCTGCGATGAAAAAAAGCAAAGGGAACTGAATTCCTTTGCTTTTTCAATACATAATCTTTAATACTGAATAGAATATTGTCTTATTGTAAGGTTTTGTTGCGCAGAATGGATGAAACCGTTCTGTTTTTATGCGAGGGTTTAAGGTTTGGAAGGGATCCATAACTTAAATCCTATTTTGCGTTGCAAACTTGATGGTCCGGCGCTGCTGAAGACATCAATGCCCAAAAGATTGCCTTCAGATTCGCCAATTGGATCCGAAATCTGTCCGAAATCAGCGCTTCTTCAATAGCCTGAAAAAAACCATGATGAAAATGACTGCGGACAGGACATAGGAAGTGGTGCTGACTATTGGGTGGGAGGCAGCATTTTCTACGCCGATTCCGATCAAAGCCCAGACGAATACAAGCGGATAGATAAAGTCTTCATTTTTTCGGTGAAAATAAATAGCCAGGAGTGTGGCGACCACGAGCATGATTATTGTCCAGGTGACATCTGAAAGGACGAAGCCATTCCAGTCTATATACTTCAAGTAATAGCTGATATTGGCAATGGTGGCGACGCTGATCCAGCCGAGGTAGACAGAAAAGGGGAGTAGGTCCCAAAACGAATGGTCTTCATTTTTAATGACATGATAAAGCCTGATGAGAGTCAGCAGCAAACCAATCATCACCAATACCGTCAGCAGGAAAAACTCGTAATGCCATAAAAGGATCCAGGCGATATTAAGGACTGAGCTCAGTAAATAAAGGGGAGTAGCTTTTTCGTAAATCGGCAAATTCCTCCTTGAAGAGGGAAACTGCCTGATTGTCCAAATAAACAATAAGAAATAAATCAATCCCCATATCCCAAAAACATATCCAGCCGGAGTGAACAAAACATCCAGTCTATCAGATATTTCCCCCGTCGTCTGCCCGTTGATCGGAAGGATATTCGCAAGCGCATTGACCAGCACGACGAGCAACGTGGCAACAAGATTCAAAATAAAACGTCCCATTCTCATTCCTCTCTTTCATTTTAGTAGTTTATTCATAGTATTCCACTTCACTAAAGTGCATAACTACATTTAGCCTCTGTGCAAGGGGATAAACATTCAAATGTGTTGGGAATACCGTCATACCTTATTTCTTGAGTTTTAATGGTTGTGGGACATCTATTATGAATCATCCTTTGTCCTAATATATTCCATATATAGGTCTGAAGGCTGATTAAAGTTAAAGCCTCAGCCTGTTAAAGGAAAATGGGGAGTGCCTTATGATTAACCTATAATCAATTGGAGGCGAAATGAAATGAAAAAAGTGATGGGTTTTGGTGTGGCAGCATTATCAGCCGTTTTGTTACTTTCGGGATGCAATAATACGATTTTTGCCAGTGATGAAAAAGACGATGAAATCTTTGTTGAGAAGGATAAAGCAAAAGAGCTTGAGATTGTTCTAAATTTTGGCGCCGGGAAAATGGATGTTGCGGGCGATGCAGATGAATGGGTGAACGGCAACGCTGTCTATGAGCCTGAAAAAATGAAACCGGAAGTCTCATATGATTTGAATGGGAAAGTCGGCAAAGTGGAGATTGCTCAGCCAGACCACTTTAAACTCGGAAAGATGAAAAATGAATGGGATCTGAGAATAAGCGAAGAGGTTCCAGTGGACCTTGTCGTTAACGCAGGGGCATCAGACACCGATTTGGACTTGAAAGGCATTCAGCTTTCCAACCTGGAAGTGAACGCAGGTGTTGGTTAAATAACCGTCGATCTCGGAGGAGACTGGAAAGAAAGCTTTGATGTCCGTATTTCATCGGGAGTAGGAAAAATGACCGTCATCCTTCCAAAAGATACAGGAATAAGAGTACGCTCGCAAAAAGGCATAGGCTCCTCATCCTTTGAAAACTTAATTTCAAAAGGAGATGGCGTCTATGTAAATGAAGCCTACGAAGATGCAAAAGTAAAGATTGATCTGGACGTAGACTTGGGTGTCGGCGAAGTAACATTTAAAACGGAAAAATAACTCGGTTATAAGGGGCGGTTTCAGCACTTCATAATTCGTAAAGAATTGAGGACTGCGGATCCGTCCCTTTTTGGATTTTTATGGTAAAGTTAATGCGAGGAGGGATAATCTTGAGATTTAAGATATTTAGAATCATTCACCTAGGCTTAATGGGCGCTATTACAATACCAATCAGTATTTTTATGGCAGCAGGGGCAATTGGGGAAAACTTTGGTGATGATTATTTTGTTGACCCTGGATTCCTTGTGTTTATTTTAATATGGTTAGTTGGTGCTGTTCTCTCTTTTACTAAAAGAGGGGCGAGGTTTGGGTTGATTATTAGTGCATTGCCGCCAATGCTTTTCTTGGGGATAATTACTTATACAATTATAAGCGGCTTTTTTATTTGATTTAAAATATTAACGTTCAGGGCTTTCGGGCTCTGGACGTTTTTTTTTTATAAAAGTCAGGATTGGTAACGTCTCCACCCTCTTTAATCAAACGTTTGATTAAGAAAAATCCACTGTAAATATTTTTCGGGATAATAATGTATCATTTACAATACTGTACGACATACACTATACTGAGAGTAGGAGTTGATACAATGAGCAATGTGAATGAAATGGTCGATAAATTGCTGCAGGAATTGCGAAGGGGAACGATTACGATTGCTGTATTGAGCCAGCTTGAAAAACCTCAGTATGGATATTCCCTCGTTACAATACTGGCGGAAAAAGGGGTTCAGGTGGAAGCGGGGACCTTATATCCTTTGCTTAGAAGGCTGGAAAAGCAGGGACTGCTGATTAGTGAATGGGATACAAATGAAGCGAGGCCCCGGAAATTTTACTTGCTTAGTGCTCTTGGAAAAGACGTTTATATAAAGCTGCTGGATGAATGGAAGAAGATGGCCTCAAGTATGGAGGGGCTGATTAATGGGGGAGGAACTGAACATGGAAATGATTGAGAAGTATATTTATGCTGTAACCCACAGGCTTCCGCAGTCTCAGAGAGCAGATATCGCGATGGAATTAAGGGGCTTGATTGAAGACATGCTTGGGGAAAGGACAAATGGCGGTCCGGTTGCTCAAGAGGATGTGGAAAGTGTGCTGCTTGAGCTGGGCCACCCGAAGGACTTAGCTGAAAAGTACCGCGGATCTAAAAGGTACTTGATCGGACCAGAACTCTTTCATCCATATATAACTGTACTGAAGATTGTCTTCTTTGCTTTGGTGGTCGCCATGAGTGTCGTGTTCATAATTGAATACATGATTGAACCACGCTCAGTAGTTGAGCATATTTTCGGTTATGTTACATCGGTAGTCAGCGCCAGCATGCAGGCGTTCGTTTGGATAACAGTCGGATTTGCGATCGCTCAATATAAAGGGGTCGCACCAAAAGCAGGAATCGCTGAAGAAAGTGAAAAATGGTCACCGTCATATCTTCCACCGGTTCCGGATCAGAAAAAACGGATTAAACGCGGCGAGGCAATCACGGGAATTGTTTTTTCAATCCTATTTCTTGTCTTCCTCTACTCTTCCAGTCACGTATTTGGAGTCATGATGTTTGAAGATGGAGAACTAGTAAACGTTATTCCGTTTCTGAATGGAGAGCGCATAGAACAATTCATCAATATCATCTATGTCATCACGGTGATTGGGATTTTAAAAGAAGGATTAAAGCTGATCATCGGAAAATGGACGAAAAAACTAGCGTTATATAATTTGATTCTGAATGCAGTCACCTTGGTACTTGTAGCATTCTTATTTAACGATCAGGCGATCTGGAACCCTGACTTTATGCAAGAGTTGAACCAGGTGAGCAAAGCCGATTTAAACCAGGATACGTACGATCTGATAAAAACGATCTGGATGCAATCAAAAGCATGGGTCGTGATTGGGTTTACGATTGTTTTGATCATCGATACAGTATCCGGATTTTATAAGGCATATTTGAAATGAACCACGGGACGTTGCTTCTTAAAATGAAACCTTTTCGAAGTATAAGCGTAACATTAGATAGGGTCCAACGCTGAATTCTCAGGGAGGTGCATTGTGGCAGCAACGATTTTTTTTACCGTGGTTATTATGGTCCCGATCTATGGCTTGTTGATTTGGACTTATTTTGAACCTGAAGAAAGTATCCTGTTTGGGAGTCGCTGGATGTATAAAGAGGAACCGGAAATATCGAATAAAGCCATTCGCTATACAAGGTTCATAGCGATGGCTTCCATGATTGCAATCCCTTTTTGCAGTCGTAAGTCTTATCCTCGAAATCTATGTGCTTAGATTAGTATTAGTCGTGATTCCGATTGTGATGATATTTGGAGCTCTTAAAATATTCACTGATGAGAATGATCAGTAAACTGGCGTGATCCGGGGAGGATTAGCGCCTTTTTTTTATTTAATCAAGTAAAAGGGTTTGGCGTTACAGGAGGAGGATAGAGCGCGGGGACGCACATTGGGCTTCTTTGTTTTCTCTCTTTGTGAGGGGTTGGAAAATATCTCTGCCATAGAAGCTCAAATAGGCGAACATAAGTTATTATAAAGAGAGTGATTCTTTTTACATAGGAGGTTCTTATGAACGATAAAATTGTGGTAATTACAGGAGCGAATTCTGGTATTGGCAAGGCGGCAGCCATCAAGTTTGCGAATGAGGGGTACACCGTCGTAATGGCTTGCCGGAACCTTGAGAGAAGCAAAATCGCCCAGCAGGAAATAATTGAAGCAACCAAGAATCCTCATATTGATTTACTGCAGCTAGACATTTCTTCATTCCAATCCATCCATCAATTTTCCACAGTGCTCAAAGATAAATATTCAAAACTGGACATTCTGATTCACAACGCGGCTTATTTAAATCATGGGGAGAAAAACTACTTGCTAAGCCAGGATGGCATCGAGCTTTCTTTTGCCACGAATACAGTTGGCCCATTCCTGCTCACCAGGCAATTGGTTAGTATGCTTGAAAAATCGGAGGATGCTCGAGTCCTACATGCATGCACGACCAATATCAGGCATTTTTTCGATCCGAAAAGGAAGATTGAGTTCGACAACCTTCAAGGAGAATTCAAGAACGAACGGCCATTCAAGACATATAAGTTTTACGGAGATACAAAAATGGCCTTGTTGCTGATGACATTTAAAATGGCCGAAGAATTGAAAGGACACCGAATCAGCGTCAATGCCGTGCAAATTTCTGCTATTAAACTATCGAAAGAAACCATTGGAAAATTTCAATCAGGCTGGAAATTCGCGGCAAGGATTCAGAATGTATTCAGCGCACCTCGTGAAACAATGGCCGACACCTATTTCCACATATGCACTTCCGAAGAGTTCAAGAATATGACAGGCAAATTCATCAACGATAAAAGAAAGGTGATGAAGCCATCACAATATTCCGCCGGACTGGCACAGGATATCAAGCAACTAATGGATCAGAATGTATATCCAAAATATGCAGACAATCCGGAGAATATCGAGAGAGTCTGGAATCTGTGTGTCAGCCTGACGAGCGATTCTTTAAGCAGGGTATAGGGAAGCAAAGGGTACGTCCCTGTGCTTTCCTAAGGAGGGATTAGAGCCTCTCGTGTAGAATTTATTTGAAGTGTCTTTAAGGATAGTTGATTAAAAATGAAGGTTCTGACATTACAATTGAATGAGGGGAAGCTTTTTGAGAATAAAAATTATCATTATAGCAGCTTTGGTCGTTGTTTTTATTCTATTGCATTCAACACCTACTATGGCTTTGAAAACACATGTTTTTATAATGGGATATCCAAAAGCTGCGATTTTATCAGGGGTGATTCAAGATGAATATCATAACAAAGTGGACAAAGAGAAATTTGCTGAATTGAACGCTAAGGCGTACACACTGACAAAACCGCCAATTGAAAAAGCTACTCAAGGTGAACTTAGAAATTATCTTGTAAGGAAAATTGGGTTTTTACACTTTGCTGAATACTATGGTGAAGGTTAGCGGAATCTGTTGGTCGAGATGCAAGAACCCCTATTCAAACTGTTAAAAAATTATTGACCGATGATGAAATAGGTTTTATCTGTTAGTTGCTAGTTATCAAGGGTGAGCGGGTGGACATTATGGAAGGTTCTATTAAAATAAATAAAATGCTCCCAGATGATTGGGGAAAAGTACATTCAATCTACCTAGAGGGAATTGCTACTGGACATGCAACTTTCCAAAAGGAGGCACCTTACTGGGAGGAATGGGATCTCGGTCATAATGGGGAATGTCGGATTGTCGCGCGTTTAGATGGGGATGTTATGGGTTGGGCTGCGTTAAGTCCTGTATCAAGCAGGAGTGTGTATGCAGGTGTTGGAGAAGTCAGTGTGTATGTTAGTCAACAACATAGTGGGAAAGGCATAGGCAGTCTTCTTTTGAAGTCCTTGATTGAAATTAGCGAGCAGAATGGTTTCTGGACAATGCAATCTAGCATATTCCCTGAAAACGAAGCAAGTATTAAATTACATAAAAATCATGGCTTCAGAGAAATGGGACGGCGGGAACGGATAGGAAAGATGGATGGGGTATGGCGTGATACGATCATATTGGAAAGAAGAAGTAGGATAATGGGGAATCCTTAAATTCTGATAACCCATTCTGCATGTAGAAGCGCTGAGGGCATTGTGTTAGATGAAAATAACAAATTCAAACTGCATGACGTAGCCAAAGATAAAGGCTCTATAAAATCAACTATTATCAACAAGTTCATCGTTGATATAGAGAAGGTTTTCTCTTGAATGAAGTGCGGGGACGTTCCCTGTGCTTCTTTTTTTCCATTAGTGTCGGATTGGATAATATAGTTTTTTGTGATTGAATTTCGCGTACCAAATATATTTCAATCTGATAACAATTTATTTAAAACTTCCATTTTATTTCGAGTAATGTGATAATATGACGGACAAGTTATGTGAAAGGGGAGTTTCTGATGATGAAGCGTATTTTAACAGGCATTTTCATTTTGAGCATTGCCGTTCTTGTGCTGGGCGCATGCAGCAATGATAGCTCAAAAGGGAATACTGAGAAAGAAAATAAAGAGGATTTGGTTGCGACAGTAGATGGGGAAGGCATTTCCAAGCAGCAATATGAGAGAGAGCTGGAGGGCATGAAGGCAACTTATGAACAACAGGGCATGCCGGAAGATCAGATGGACAGCAAGATGAAGAAAGAACTCGAAAAGTCGGTCCTGGATCAAATGATCAATGCCGAGCTGCTTCTCCAGATAGCTGAGAAGGACGGCATCTCGATTGAAGAAAAAGAAATCGATGCAGAGCTGGAAAAGATCAAAACCAACTTCAAAGATGAAAAACAGTTTGAAGAAGCATTGAAAAAGAACGAAATAACCGTGAAAGAGCTCAAGAGCCAGCTGAAAAAGCAACTGACAGTCAATAAATATCTGGACAGCAAGATTGGCAAAGTAGAAGTAACCGATGAAGAAATCCAGGCTAGTTATGATCAATATAAAGAGCTAGCTAAAGTCCAAGAACAAGAGCCCGAAGAATTAGAAAAGATCAAGCCACAACTCGAGCAGCAGGTTATCTCTGAAAAAGAAAATGAAAAAATCAGCAAGTTGATTGAAGATCTCCGCAAAGAGAATGAAGATAAAATTAAGATCATCGAGGCATAGGGATGATCCTCACAAGAAACAAAGGAACCAATCAGGCAGAAGGCTCTGATTGGTTCCTTTTTTTATTGAGTTAGTCCTTTTCACTCGCGGCAAAGATTTCATTGAGGTGCGTCTTCAAGATCCGTATCAATTTTTCCTCTGTGTACTTTTCTGGAGAAATCATGGCATGAAGGGCTAGTCCATCGACCACAGCCCGTAATCGTTCAATCTCCACCTCCATATCCAGCTCGTTTTTAAGAAGGTCATGTTGCTCCAATTGCGTCATCATGAGGGTGATCCCTTGCAGCATATCATCGGATTCCGGGGAGAATATCCGCTGCCTAACTCCGTTCATGAATTGGAACCAAACGGACATTTCCTGATATGTTTCCTCGTTATGAGGAATCATTTCCAACAGAATGCGCAGGGTTGATTCTGCGGGGGGAAGCTGCTGTTCAAGAATCCGCTGAATCCTTTGCTGAACTCGCTCCTTCACGAGTTCCAATGTGAATCCGATTAATTCATCCTGGGTTTTGAAATAGTAACGTAGTGCACCCAGTGATAATCCTGCAGCCTCTGCAATGGTTCGGACTGTTGCTGCTTCCGCACCCTTCTCAGCAATCACTTTCCAGGTGGCACTTGCAATAGTTTGTCTTCTTTCTTCGTGGTCAACATGTTTTGGCATGTTCTTATTTTAACATAAAAAAGTTTATTTAATACAGTTGTGCTATTTAAACATTTTGTGTTATCTTTTTAATACAAACGTATTAAAAAGGGGGAATTCAATTGAATTATATTGCATGGATGATTGTTGCCTGTGAAATCGCGTTTTGGATTGTCATTATACTGGGACTTGTCACTCGGTATATTTTTAATAAAAATACGCTTAGTATCCTTTTCTTTGCTCTAACACCAGTGGTCGATCTGTTGCTATTGGCTCTGACAAGTTATGATTTGTACCGCGGTGCGACGGCAACCATCGCTCATGGAATTGCGGCCATTTATATAGGTGTTTCGCTTGCCTATGGAAAAAGCATGATCGACTGGGCGGATTCACGTTTCCGATATTATATTTTAAGAACAGGAGAAAAGCCTGAACGCTTGAGCGGAATGGAATTTTCACGGAACGAAGGGAAAAACCTCCTCCGCCACTATGCTGCGTTTCTTATTGGCGGCAGCATGCTTGGACTGATTATTTTCCTAATCAATGATCCTTCAAAGACTGAGAGCCTTTTCTCTGTTTTAAAAGTATGGGGTCTTGTACTCGTCATAGATACAGCGATAACAACAAGCTACTTCATTTGGCCGAAAAAAGATAAAACCACAAGCAGAGTTGGATGATGGAAAACAAGAGGAGTATAGGGACGGTTCATCTTCCATTATCGGTAACCGGAATAAAAAATATAGTCGGAGCATTAAGGAGAACATAATCCGTAATTCTTTTAGTTCGATAACAGAAAGGGACGCAAGAATCGTTCTTGTGTCCCTCCCCAAAAAAACTGTACTCAATTCTGGTTATCCTTTAATGTCGACATGAATCTGTTCCGATACTTCGCTTTGTTGAGCAATTGTTCGATAGCTTTCAGAATGGAATGGCGCTCGTCTTGGTTTTGGGCATTCATTAATTGTAACTTCAAATGTTTTAATTTCGCTTGTTCTTCTGTAGAAAGATTGCTTTGCATTCGTGAATCCTCCTTTAGATTAAAACATTAATACTAGAATAAATGGAGGATATTAAGAAGGTGCAGGTGATTTATTAAGACTTTTTTAAAACTGCAGGGTCCAGTCCTGGTTTAGATGTCGATGCGGGCAATAGCAGAATTCTATCGGACACATTTTGTGTCTTCAGCCATCCGATTGTCCGATAGGGCTCTTCTACTGGACAAATACATGCATATTCATCAAGAAAAGCCTGATCACTGTAGATCAGGCTTTACCTTCAAGACGGAACTGGCTGGTAATCTTGGATAATGACTCGGCGAGGCTATTTAACTTCATACCGATTGCATCTGTGGCTTCCATCCGTTCGACCTGGACCTCGCTTGCCAAGAGCATTTCTTCTGCACTTGCCAGGGTTTCCTGTGAAACAGATAAGAAGCTATCGGCTCCTTCAGCTAATTGCGGCAGTGTGTTTTCAAGGTTTTCCAATTCTCCTTGCATAGAGTGGAGCTTGGTGCTTACGGCGGAAATCCCATTCATCAGTTCATCGAAGGAAGTTTGTGAGCTGCTGGCCATTGATAGATTTGTGTTAATTTTCGTGTGCATCTCATCAAATTCCGCTGTTGCTCCGATTGTGATTTTCTCCATTTTACCGATGGCCCGGGTTATTTCCTCAGCCGTTTTCGCCGATTGTTCGGCGAGGGTGCCGACTTCATTAGCGACAACAGCAAAGCCTTTGCCAGCTTCCCCGGCGCGTGCTGCTTCAATCGAGGCATTGAGTGCGAGCAGCTTTGTCTGGTCGGCAATCGCTTTTACCATGCCAACAAGCTTGGTAATCGAATGGGAATAGTCTTTAACCTGATGGACTGTACTGGCTAATTGTTTGAAGTCGGTCTCAAAAGAGTGAATCATTGAGATTAATTTCCCCAGTGTTTCTTCTCCATTCCGTGCTGATGCGTTCATTGTGGCCGAACTGCTGAACACACTGTCCATATTCGTTACCATGGCTTCAATCATATCCCTCATATCTATAAAGCTTCGAACGCTTGTCTCAGAGCTGGCCGCGGTTTGTTGTGCTCCCGTTTTGACAAGATGGATTGCAGCGACAAGCTGCTGACTGCTTGCCAGTGAGCTTTGAGAAGAATCCTTCAATTCATTTCCGGTATATCCTAATTCTTTTGTTGTTGCCGTCAGTTCGGTGACCATTTTCACCATCTGCTCAATCATGCTGTTGTAGCTTTTTTGCAGTGAGTTGATTTCCGGAATAGAGGTATGTATGTCAGGGAGCACCTTGCAGATGTCCATCACGTACCTTTTTCATTGTGTTTCTAAGCTCATTCAATGGCTTCGTCAGTTTTTTAACGAACAAGCTGATCAACATCGTCGAAGCTAATAGACTGATTAAGATGACAACGAGTGTAAAGGAGGCCATTTCATTAACAGGCCCCATATATGTACTGGTCGGAATCACGATGACATAAATTCCGTCGATTTCTTTCATTTCATTGAATGCCATCGTATAGTCCTGACCATTGAATTCGAAATGGGTCACTCCGTTCTTGGACTGTTGGATGGATTTGATCTGGTTGTCAGAAAAGTTATACTTAGAGTTTTTGCTTACGTTGAAGGGAGAAGCTTTTCCTTCGCTGATATAGAAGAATTCAGAAGCAATACCTTCATCCTTAAGCTTATCCTGCTGTGAGCGGACATTGGCCTCCAGCTGCTGTCTGAAATAATCATCGTCACTGACGTAGACGAATTTTAAATTCTCGGCTATGTATCCTATTAATTCCGCTTCTCTTTCAAGACGGTGCTCGATCGTTTCAACAGCCATATTTCTCGCTTTCATATATGAGCTGACACCCACAGTGACAACCGAAACCATCAGCAAAGAGATGAACAAGAGCAGCAGGCGAGTGCCAAGGGTGAAAGATGAAAGCCTCGTTGTAAACTTCAAAATGATTACCTCCAATTATGATACTATCGACCTATTAAATTAAGTATACAGAGGCATTGTAAATAGAATGTTAAGGTTTTGTAAGGATAATTTTTCTATTTTGCAACAGTGGAGGGCAATCCTAAACTTTATCGTGTTTATAGTGTGCTGATGGGGTTATAGATGATTTCTGAAATGCATCTTCAGTGAAGGATGGAAGTTCTAATATGTTTATAAAGTGAATTCATCTTTAGAATGAGGAGGGAGCTAGTGGACCCGGAAATTACGTGAAATGATGCAGGGCAGGGGAACTTTTTTGGCTGCTGTACTCAAAAAATGGATGGGAACGATAAGCGATCACAAGAGAACCCGAATAAACACGAAAAAAAGCCGGAGATTAATCCCCAGCTTAGGTGTATTATAGACATTCATTTTCCACGGTATAAATCAGCTTTTTTAATATTTCTACTGAGTGATCCAGTGAGAGTGAGTAATACCGCTGCGTGCCCTTTTGTTCGATTTTCACCAGATGATGTTCTCGAAGGATTTTCAGATGATGAGAGATTGCCGGGCGCGATAAGGTTGAATGCTCTGTTATCTCATTGACGCTTAAAGGCTCTTTGTCGGCTAATAATAGGATGATATCTTGTCTGGCAGGATCACTTAATGCTGTGAAAAGCGGTATGCACGAACGAAAAACATCGATTGCTTTTTCCCCCATTGAATGCTCTCCTTTGTTGAATCATTATTTTTTATTAAAAGGCAGTTAGGCTTCTTTCGCAACATATTTAGCGATTTTTGCAGCCAGGCTTCTAGGGAGGAATTTCGCTGCATATGCTCCAATTTTATTTGTACTGCCGGTAATGATGACACGCTTTCCGGCCATTAATGCCTGATAACCTTGTTTTGCAACCTCTTGTGAGGACATGGCTCCGCTGAACATCTTCGTTTTTTCAACATTTGCCACGGATGCAAAATTCGTATTTGTCGCTCCCGGGCACAGTGTCGTGACTGTCACATTCGTGCCGGCGAGCTCTTCTGCAAGAGCTTCGGAAAATGATAACACATAGGCTTTTGTCGCATAGTATACGGCCATCATAGGTCCAGGCTGGAATGCAGCGGTGCTGGCAACATTCAGGATTCTTGCTTTATTGGAGTTTTCCTTCAGTTCCGGCAGAAAGTAATGCGTCAACTCGGTAAGAGCTGTAATGTTCAAGCTGATCATTTCTGATTGCTTTGCTATGTCGAGATCTTCAAATTTGCCCATCAGTCCAAACCCGGCATTATTCACTAAAGTATCGATTTTGATTCCCGCGGCTTTCACTTCCTCATATACTTCCCTTGCTGCCTCCGGCTTGCTTAAATCCTTGGTAACCACTGTAATGGTTAAATTGGGATAACGGTTTTTGATTTCTTCCATTTTAGTCTTGTTTCAGGCCACTAAGACCAAATCATATCCATCCTCTGCAAACTGGACGGCAAACTCATATCCTAAGCCAGCAGATGCTCCCGTAATCAAAGCTGTTTTGTTCATTATATAAAACCCCCTATGTCTATGTTTAAAAGTTTAAACGTTTAAGAACTTAAGCATATAATAAGCTTTGCTTTAAGAAAATGCAAGGTTTATACAGCAGAAATGGATTTGTTTGATTTATCCATCCTGCATTTTTGATTGAATGACATCGGCCGGTTCGGCTTTCTTTCCGGAAGTTCTGGGACTTCCATCATCAATCCTGATATATCCCCAAATTTCTTCTTCAGAAGTGCTGAGTATCGCTCAGCCTTACCTAACCGCTAGTATCTGCAAAATGGCACCGCTTCCATTCGCTATCTCAGCCATATGCTCACGAATGGCAGGATATCCCTTGAAACTGAATCTGAGGATGTTACGATTAATATCGTTGACAAATACGAACGGTATACGAACACTTTTTGAATGAGTGATTGTTCCATATGTGTTAGAGGGAATCACGAGGAGGTATTAGATGTTAGAGCAAGACAAGAAGATAAAAAGAGTTGTAATTAAGATTGGCAGCAGTTCGCTGACGAGTATGCACGGGGAAATCAGCCGCAGGAAGCTCGAGAACCTGGCGAACCAGATTGTGGCCTTGAAGGATGCTGGCTATGAAACGGCCGTTGTTTCATCAGGTGCCGTGGCTGCGGGGTATCGCAAGCTTGGCTGCATTCAGCGGCCGACTTCATTGCCTGAAAAGCAGGCAGCCGCTTCAATCGGCCAGGGACTGTTAATGGAATCTTATTCAGAACTGTTTTTATCTCACGGGTATGTCGCTTCCCAAATCTTGATCACGAGAAGTGATTTCGCGAATGAAAATCGCTACAACAATATGAAAAATACGTTGAACGTTTTGTTGGAGAGGGGAATCATCCCGATCATCAATGAAAATGACACGGTCACGGTTGACCGTCTGCGTTTTGGCGACAATGACACATTGTCAGCAAAGGTCGCAGCGTTGATTCAGGCAGACCAGCTGATTATTCTTTCCGACATCGACGGCTTGTATGATGAAAATCCGAACAACAACCCAGACGCTAAGTTGCTGGATAAGGTGCATGAAATCACTCCTGAAATCGAAGCAGCAGCTGGCGGTTCCGGAAGCGCGGTAGGCACGGGCGGGATGAAATCGAAAATCTCCGCGGTAAAAATTGCGATGGCATCCGGTATCGATTCGTTTTTAGGGAAGGTCGACAGCAAGGACATCCTGGTAAAAGCGGTGAGCGGAACAGCTAAAGGGACGTATTTCAACCAGCATCCAGAAGGATTCAACCTCGACAACAACCAGCAATGGATTGCATTCCATTCCGGCCCTGAGGGTGAAGTCATCATTCGGCCTGACTCCAGGACAGCGATCATCGAGGATCGAAAAAATATCCTCCCATCTGACATTCTTCAAGTAAAAGGCAGGTTCGGAGAAGGAGCCGTCGTCAGAGTGCTGGATGAAAACGGGGAAGAAATCGGACTCGGACGAATCAATTATTCTAGCGGAAAATTGGAAGAAACATTGATTGAAGAAGATTGTGAACGAACAGAAGCAATCGAACAAGGCACATTTGTCTGTTCAAGAGATTTTGCATTGCCGGTATCAGTCTAAAATTTTTCAGGAGGCGTTTTAATGACATTGACTATGACTCAACCAACGACAGTAGAAGAACAAGCCATTGCAGCGAAAAAGGCAGCGAAGCAGCTGGGCATCCTTTCCACTGAGGAAAAAAACGAGGCGTTGCTGATTCTCGCTGACGCACTGGACCATAATTACGAAGCCATTTTAGCGGAGAACGAAAAGGATCTGCAGAACGGCAGGGAAAAAGGCTTCGAAGCTGCATTCATGGATCGCCTGGCACTCTCGCGCGAACGAATCGCAGACTTTGCACAAGGACTTCGCCAGGTGGCAGAGCATGCTGATCCAGTCGGCGACGTCCTGTCAGATTGGACCTTGGAAAACGGACTCCATGTAAAAGAAATCCGCGTTCCGCTCGGAGTCATCGGCATGATTTACGAAGCGCGCCCGAATGTGACCGTCGATGCAGCAGGCCTGGCACTCAAATCCGGGAACGCCATCATCCTAAAAGGCGGATCCTCTGCGCTATCCTCCAACAAAGCCATCGTCGACATCATGCACCAGGCACTTGAAAACACAAAGGTGCCAAAAGAAGCGATCCAGTTCATCGCCACAGCAGATCGCGAAGCAACACAGCAGCTGTTCACGATGAAAGAGCACATCGATGTCCTGATTCCACGGGGAGGAGGAGCATTGATCAAGGCAGTCGTGGAAAACGCAACGGTTCCTGTACTAGAAACTGGAGTCGGCAACTGCCATCTGTATGTCGACGAAGAAGCGGATACCGAAAAAGCATTGAACATCATGGTCAATGCCAAAACAGACCGCCCGGCAGTGTGCAATGCAGCTGAAACACTCATCGTTCATCAAGCGTGGCTTGAGAAGAACAATGAAAAGCTTGCTGCTGCTTTCCAGGAGAACGGAATCACTGTCCATGGAGACGAAGATGCAGCTGCCACACTTCCAAACGTAGTACCAGCAACTGAAACCGACTGGTCCGAAGAATACCTGAGCATGGACATCGCTGTTAAGGTGGTAAACGATATCGATGAAGCGATCGAGCACATCGACCAGTACGGCACCAAACACTCTGAAGCGATCATTACTGAGAATGCAGAGAACGCCAAGAAGTTCCTGCAGCTTGTAGATGCCGCAGCGCTCTATCATAACGCATCCACTAGATTCACAGATGGAGGAGCTTTAGGATTTGGTGCAGAAATTGGAATCTCGACGCAGAAGCTGCATGCCAGAGGACCAATGGGATTGCCAGCGTTAACTACTCGCAAGTATGTGATGGTTGGCGATGGGTTGGTTAGGTAATCGATCAGATATTTATATAGAAGAAAAAGAAGGCTTTCCTCGTCAAATTTGGCGTTGAGAGCCTTTTTTTGTGGGGGTAATTTGAGTGTGAAAATATGGCTGTAAATCCATCTGGAAATAGATACATTAATATTCTTATATAGGAGTTACTCACTTCCCATTTGAAATGATTCAATTATATCGGTTATCATGTTTAGATTATGTAAATAGGACGAATGGAAAACTACTCGAAAGGGTTATGAAGTGCGAGATAGCAGAAATTTGCTTCTCTCAAACAAGCTCTTGAAGTGAAAAGAAAATTAAATGGTGAAACGTTTCCATATATGATATGCTTTTGTCTGAGGTGATAGCATGGCAACGATAAAAGATGTCGCAAAGTTGGCCGGAGTGGGTCTTGGGACAGCCTCCCGTGTAATTAATCAGTCTGGCTATGTGAGCGAAGCAACAAAGAAGAAAGTGGAGGATGCAATAGCTGAACTGGGTTATGTTCCTAACGAAACGGCTAGAGCGTTTGTGACGCAGGATAATAGGATTGTAGCCTTATTTCTGCCTTCCATTAATCATGCGTTTTTCTCTGAACTGGCCTATTTTATTGAAGATGAGCTTGATAAAAACGGTTATAAAATGATGCTTTGCAATTCCAGCAATCAAATAGAGAAAGAGTTAAGCTATATCAATATGCTCAAGCAGAATAAGGTATCAGGCATTATCGGAATATCCTATAATCAGATTGAAAATGAGATTAACAGCTCTATGCCGATTGTGTTAGTGGATCGTCATATCGGCGAGATTCCTTATGTCTCCAGTGATAATTATGCAGGAGGGAAAATGGCTCTTCAAGCACTGAGGGATTCAGGCTGCAAACATGTTGCATATATAGGGACATATTCCAAAACCATACTAACGGAAGTGGAGAAAAGGAAAAAGGGGTTCGAAGATGGAGCCAAGGAATATGGAATGCATTATACACTCCACCTTGAAGAGGACCCGATAAAGGATCAAACCGTTTTTCTCAATCAATTCTTATCTAAGCATAAATATGTGGATGGAGTCTTTGTTGAAAATGATCTTATGGCCCTGGAATTGGTGCAGCTAGCTCTTGAGAAAAACATCAAAGTTCCTGAGGAGCTATCCGTAATAGGCTATGACGGAATCCAAAGATACGCAGCACTTAAACCTAAACTCTCAACCATTCGCCAACCTGTTGAAGTAATGGGAAGAAGCTTGGTTGACTTGCTGATTAAAAGGATCAAAGGGGTGTCGGTAACACCGGCAATTCATCAAGTGGACTACTTGAAGGGTGAAACGACACGATAACAGCCAAAAGAATATTAAAAAAGGATTGACAACAAAGAAGTGCATTTTATATACTGATATTGAAGATGGAAACATTTCCACATACGATTACCCGGGGCATTGCCCCTTTATTATTAAAGTGTGTGGAAACGGTTCCATAATTTAAGGAGGGGTTCAATTGAAGAAAATGATCAGCCTTTTTATGATTTTTGCACTAATTTTGGTTTCAGCTGCTTGTTCTGATTCTGCAGGGAATGATGCAGAAGAAAAGGAAGGAACAAAAGAATTAAAGGTATGGGTTCATGTGCCTGCAGATGAACCTGAAGGAGAAAGCTACGACAAAAGAGCAAAAGAATTCGAAGAAACTCATAAAGGTGTAAAGGTAACAGTTGAACACATCGTCAAGACAGGCGAGGGCAGCGGTTATAATGACAGAATCAATGCGGTCATCACGACTGGAGATCTTCCGGATATCATCACATTAGAGAGTGTACATACGGCCTCTTATGTAGACTCCGAGCTTTTATTGCCACTAGATAAATATTTAGACCAGTCAACCGTTGATTCTTATTTAGAGACAATCGTTGATGCTGGCAGTGTGGGAGACAATCTCTATGCCTTGCAATCCTTTGATTTATCTTCACCAGTTTTTTACAATGTAGATTTATTTAAAGAGGCAGGCATTGAAGTCCCTGCTGATGAAAATGGAAATTGGACCCTGGAGCAAGCCTGGAGCTACGATGAGTTTTTGAAGAATGCACAAAAGCTAAAGGAGCATATGGTCCAGGAACCAGTTCACATGTTTCCTGATAACAGTGGCTGGCAAATGTATGCTCATTCACCAATTATTTTCTCTAATGATGGGCAATTGGTTGGAGAAAATGGATTGGAAACAGATGGGTATTTGAATAGCGATAACACAATTGAAGCTCTGAAATTTATCGAAAAATTGTTCAGAGATGGAATTGTTTCTCCAACTGTAAGAGAAAATGCGTTTGCTTTAGGTAAAGCAGCAATCAGCTTTGAAGGACCTTGGATGGTAGATGTATTAAGCAATGAATATCCAGATCTTAATTGGTCTTTAATGCCTTATCCATACGGAAAAAAAGGCCACCAGTCAGCTCCGCATGGCAGCTGGTATGTATCAGCGACTCAGTCTACTGAGCATCCTGAACTTGCAGCGGAATTGGTTGCTCATTTAACGAATAAAGACAGTGCAAAAGCAATGGAGGAAGCAGCTGGCCTTATTCCTGGGCACAAAGAATTGTTGGAGTCCTCCGAAAAATATAATGAGTATCCAAGAAAGCTTATGTTAGATCAGCTAGTTAACACAGAACATCTAAAGCCAAAATCACCAATTTTCCCTGTGCTGGAAGATGTGCTTGGGGATATCGTTGAAGGAATTGCATTAAATAATGGTTCGGTTGAAGAACTGGTTAAAGATGCGATTGACAAAGCAGATCGTGAGGCAGCAAGATTTAAATAAATCTTTAAAATGATAATAAAATAGGGAGTGTGCGACTAGTCGTACACTTTCTATTCTATTAAGGAGTAATAATATGGACAAAATCAGAAGGCACATAAACCAAATTCCATTTCTGAAGTTTTTATTCAGCAGTCAGTTCTTGTTTCTGCTGCCTGCATTCACCTTAATCGGCATTTTTGTCATCTATCCGTTGATTCTGGCAGTGGGATATTCATTCACGGACTATTACTTGCTAAAACCGAATGATATCTCATTTGTTGGCTTCGATAACTATGTTGAAATAACAAAAGATAAATTTGCTAAACAAGCATTTTTAAATTCTACTAAATATGTCATATATATCGTTCCCCTTCAAGTGATTTTATCATTATTCCTTGCAATTCTAATTGCAAAAAAATCTAGAACCAACACACTCTTCAGGACAGCCTTCTTTTCACCTTATATATTATCTATTATTGTTGTGGTCTTATTATGGAAGAATATTTTAGATCCCAATTTAGGAATTGTGAACATGATTTTGTCAGAATTAGGGTTTGCTAAACAAGAATTCTTTGCGGATCCGAGCATGGCTCTGCCTACGATTTCTTTTATTATCCTGTGGCAAGGTATCAGCTTCCAGATGTTGATATTGATGGCTGCCCTTCAGGATATACCAGCATCTTTATATGAAGCTGCCTCCATTGAGGGTGCAAATGCCTGGCAGAAGTTTAAATACATTACCGTTCCAAGCATCAAGAGCCAACTTGTTTTCGTGCTGATTGTTGTCACAACCGGTACATTTAAAATCATCATTGAGCCGTTAGTCCTCACCAATGGAGGTCCTCAGGGCAGTACATCCAGTATCCTCCTATACATGTTCGAGCAAGGTACGAGGTATCGACAAATTGGATATTCAAGTGCGATTACTGTTGTTTTCGCTTTAATCTTAATCGTAATCGCTTTTGTTCAAAGCAAGTTAGTAAAGGAGGACTAGGACGTGAAGATCTTGCTAAGAGTTTTGAAAATAACTATTTTAATAGCATTTGCCGTTCTGTTTGTATTTCCGACCATCTGGATGTTCGTCAGCAGTACAAAGTCAGTTGCTGAGATTTCAAGAGAGATTGGCACCATCCAAAGCTTTATCCCGAACTTCAGCAATATTGGTTCATGGCTGAATCCATATAAGGAAATGTTCAGCAGGTTCAATTTTTCTCTTCATTTCTTTAATAGTGTGCTCTACAGTGCTGTCATTGTGTTTGGGAGTTTGCTTGTTAACTCTTTAGCGGGATACGCCCTAGCCGTATTCGACATACCATTTAAAAAGTACATATCGGCATTTTTGATTATACTAATCATCTTTCCTTTCCAATCTGTCCTTATTCAAATCTTCATTATAGTCAATGAATTGAATTTGGCTAACACAGTTTGGGGATTGGCACTGCCTCATATTGGCAGCGCCTTTAACATTTATCTTTTCATGGTGTTTTTCAAAAGGATTCCGAAAGAACTGAGAGAGTCTGCTTTCATGGATGGGGCTTCGGACTGGCAGGTCTTTACGAAGATCGTTATTCCGATTTCAAAGCCAATCTTCATGACAATTGGAATATTGGTGTTTGTAGGCTCTTGGAATGACTATGTATGGCCTTTGATGATTTTCACCGAAACGGGAAAGTATCCGTTGTCTGTCGCTGTTAATATCATGAATGAAACAAAGCCTGTCTACCTGAATCAGGTGATGGCGGGATTAACCATTACAACCATACCGATTCTGTTAGTTTATATTTTTGGTCAAAAATATATCATGCCGCAGAATACATCATCAGGAATTAAATAAACAAAGAGGTGTGACCATGAGTCTTATTTACAATCTTGAGTTTAACGAGGGATATGGAAGTAAAACAAAAGAGAGGGTTCGCGGCACTTTTTTATCCATCAATTATGTGTTAAATGATGCAAAATACAAGTCTACTTGTACCCCCAGGTGGGTGAAGTCTAACACATCAGGATACGCTTTGGATTTTGATGGCTATTCTACTTTTATAAAGGATGAAGCGCTGGTTCATGACGGGGCATTCACCATTTCGTCCCTCGTAGCACCTCGTTGTTTTGAAATACTAGGCCTGTCATGGGGAGGTCTCTACAGCAATCATTGACCAGCTTGATAAAGAGAACAATCGGGGATTTGCACTCAGTCTTTTCCAGCATGGTGAAGTCCAATTTGAAATGGGCGATGGAGAAAAGATACATTTGCTGAGGACTCGGCAACAACTTGAGTTGTACAAGAAATCACTTATTACGGTTACATATTCCAAAGGTAAAATCGAGCTATTTATTAATTCAAAGCTGCAAATGGTCAAAGAATTTGATTGGGCTTTTGTCACTTCGGATATTCCTTTGTCCATTGGAATGAATAATACACCCTTCCAAATTAGCGGAATTTTTAAGGGTGGGATGTTTTCCGGTCTGATTGATTACATAAGAGTGTTCAATGAACCCTTATCGGAAGAGGCAATCCACCGGGAATTCATTGAACTAGAGGGGAAGCTGCAGCTGGACCTAAAGGATATTGATTTAGATGAAACATTGTTATTGGATGATGTCCACCGGCCACAATATCATGCGATTCCACCTCAGCATTGGATGAATGAGCCTCACGCACCTTTTTACTACAACGGGAAGTATCATTTGTTTTATCAAAAGAACGCTTCTGGTCCCTATTTTTCCAATTTACATTGGGGCCATTGGACAAGTGAAGATATGGTGTTTTGGCGGAATGAAAGAACAGCTCTATTTCCACAAAGGGGAGATGTGTCTCCCTCAGGGGTATGGTCAGGCTCGGCCACTATAGGTCCAAAAGGGATTCCTTATCTTTTCTATACATCTGCCGACTTTTCTAAGAAGTATAACCAGGGAGTTGCCATCGCAACACCTAAGGACATCGGAGATCCGAACCTGGTGGAATGGGTTATGGCGGATAAGATGGCAATCATGCAGACAGACAGACAAGGTATCAGATCTCAGTTCCGGGATCCTTTTGTCTGGAAAGATCCTGCGAACGATATATGGTATCTGATTATCGGTGGAGGAATAGTCGGAAAAGGACCGACAGCTTGGATTTATACTTCTATTGATTGCGAGAATTGGGAGTTTAAAGGAGAGTTTTTCACAGTCGATAAGGATGAATATCCTTATTTAGGGTCAAATTGGGAGCTTCCAGTCTTTTTGCCAGTTTCAGATGCGAAGGGAAATACGAAACACGTTTTGATAGTTATGAGCTTTTTCCACACTGAATCAAGGTATCATGTCGATACCTATTATTATATCGGTGACTTTGACAAAGACAATTTCAGATTTGTTCCTGACAGTGAGGAACCACAGTTAATAGACTACGGTAAATTTAAATTCAGTGGGCCAAGTGGTTTTGTTGATCCAGTGACTGGAAAGTCCATTGTGTTCTCCATTCTTCAGGGAGACCGGAATGAACAAGAAGAGTATGACGCGGGATGGGCCCATAATGCCGGACTGCCAATCGAGCTCTATTTGGAGAACAACGAACTTAGAATGAGGACGCTAGAGAACTTGACTTCATTGCGAGAAGAATTACTAGTTGATGAATCCAACCTGACTTTATCGGAAATAAATCAAAAGCTCGAAAAGATCAACCATAAGATGCTAGAAGTCCTGGTGGAATTTGATAAAAGCGATGGAAATGTTGGTTTAGAACTTAAAAAAAATCAGAATGGGCATGAGAAAACGGTACTCGTTTATGACGGGAAAAATAGTCAAGTGTGGCTTGACCGCCGTATGAGCCGATTAGGCCGCGAAGGAGATATTCAAGGCGGTCCGCTTGATATCGAAAAAGGTTTTAAGGTGCAGCTTTTTCTTGACCACTCAACCATTGAATGCTTTATGAATAACAAAAAAATGATGACAAGTCGAGCCTATCCTATACTGGCAGACAGCGACCATCTAACTCTTATTGGAGATTTAGAAACAAATATTCGATCAATAAAAGTTTACAGGTTGAAGCCGATTTGGAAACGAGGAGAAACGAGTGACCACTATGACAATAGATACTGACAAAATCAATCAAATGTATAGGCATCACTATCATTTGATGCCTGAGTGCGGCTGGATGAATGATCCGAACGGTTTTTCCTGCTTCAATAATGAGTATCACCTTTTTTATCAGCACTATCCGTATGATACGATGTGGGGTCCTATGCATTGGGCACATGCGGTTAGTCCAGATCTTATCCGCTGGACCCACAAGGAAATTGCCTTAAAACCAGATAAGAAATATGACCGAAATGGCATCTTTTCAGGATCAGGGCTTCAAGTGGGGAATGAGCATTGGCTATATTATACGGGTCATACCGATTCCCACCTGGATTTGTTATATGATGAAAAATTCAAAAAGAAATCAGACACTGCTATCCCTGCATCAGAGCCGCTTATCAGGCAAGTTCAGTGCCTTGCTAGGTCGGAAGATGGGGTGACTTATAAAAAATTTCTTGATAATCCTATTATTGGAATAGATCAGATACCTGAAGGAATCCGGATAGAAGACTTCAGAGATCCCAAGGTCTGGGTTCACAATAATAAATTCTTCATGGCAGTAGGGTCCAAAAGCATCGAAAATATCAGCCATGTCTTATTCTATGTCTCTACAGATGGGGTTAAGTGGGAATTTTTGAATCGGTTAACGCTTGGAAAGAGCTTTGGGACCGTATGGGAATGTCCGGATTTATTTGAATTGGATGGAAAACATGTCTTACTATTTTCTCCCCAGGATAAACCACGGGTAGGGTATGATTTTGAAAATGTCCATTCTTCAATGGCATTGATTGGTTCATTTGATTATTCTACAGGGGAGTTTACAGTAGAGAGCGATCAGGAAATTGACCAGGGGTTTGATTTCTATGCCCCGCAATCTCTTTTAACCCTGGAAGGCAAGAGAGTCATGATTGCCTGGATGAACATGTGGGACATGAAATACCCTCTGCACGAATTAGGGCACGGTTGGAATGGTTCCATGACACTTCCACGAGAGCTTTCTATAAAAGACGGAAGATTAATCCAAAGGCCGTATCATACGATTGAGAACTACCAGGATATTCAAGTTGAGCTTAATGATTTCATCATCAGTGGCGAATATAAGAATGATCGTCTTAATGATATGAGTCAACGAATTGATATTAAATTTAATATGGAACATAGTTCGCATTTTTCGATTGATTTCTTTAAGGGCGCCAAAGAGAAGCTGACATTGACATTCAATAAGAACCGAAACCAAATGGTCCTGGATCGGAAAGAATCTACATACGCAATTGAAAACCTTGCATACAAAAATGATTATTCCAGGAGCCAGAACATCGATTTGTCCAAAGAAGTAAAACTATCTGTCTTCTTGGATGTATCTTCGATTGAGATCTTTGTAAATGGTGGAGAACTGGTGTTTACTTCTTTGTTTTTCACTGAAGAAATGGGAGGCCTTGTTTCTTTTTCTTCGAATGGAAGGACGCATGTGAACAAACTTCTAAAATGGACGATATCTTAGGAGGAGAATAATGGCGAAGGTAATCACGATGGGTGAAGTATTGATTGACTTTATTCCCATTAACAGAGAGTGCAAATTGAAGGAAGTAGAAGGGTTCATCAAGAAGCCTGGAGGAGCACCTGCCAATGTGGCAGCTTGTGTTTCCAGGTTGGGAGGACACGCTAAATTCATAGGGAAAGTAGGGCAGGATGCATTTGGGGAATATTTAATCGATGTATTAAATGAAGAGAAAATTGATACTGATGATGTATTCTTTACAGATGAGGCAAATACTGCACTGGCTTTTGTTTCCCTTACTGAATCTGGGGAAAGGGATTTCTCATTTTATCGCAAGCCAAGTGCTGACATGCTGTTGAGAGAGGAAGAAATCAGACCGGAAATCTTCCGGGAAGGGGACATTCTTCATTTTTGCAGTGTGGACCTTATTGAGTCACCGGTTAAGTATGCCCATTTAAAAGCCATTGAATATGCCAAGCAAAATGGCTCATTGATTAGCTTTGATCCTAATGTGCGTTTGCCCTTGTGGGAAAGTCCTGATGATTGCAGGAGAACAATCAAAGAGTTTATTCCATACGCAGATATTTTGAAGATATCAGAGGATGAGTTAGAATTCATCACCGAAACGAAAGATGAAAAAGCAGCAATTCAAAAAATCCTGGAACTAAACCCAGCTATCTCTTGGTTCATACTCACAAAAGGCGAAAAGGGTGTCGAAGCGATTGTTGATGACGTCGCTTATAAAGTAAAGGGCTATCAAGTAGATGTCAAGGATACAACTGGAGCTGGGGATTCTTTTATAGGAGCGATTCTTTATTCGCTCATTGAAGCAAAGGAGAAAGATATAGCGGGGATTTTGAATTTTGCTAATGTTGTTGGTGCCCTAACGACAACAAGGGAAGGCGCGATTACAGCCTTGCCCCGATATGAGGAGGTCGAAACGTTTCTTCAGGGGGATTTCGACGTATCGGTAAATGGAAAAAGGAATATTTAATAAGAGAAAATAGTGACTCACGCAGGCTTGGCTATTTCGATTCTTGAGACCGTTCTTATGTCTCACAATTTATCCTGAAATTAAAGAGGGTGCCCAAAGGTTTTTACTTTTGGACACCCTTTTATATTGAATATCGCTACTTTTTTACCTCTTTAGGAACATCCACGAAAAAGCCGTTAAGGATGGATTGGAAATTAGTTTTTTGTATATTTAGCGTTTCAGTGGATATAAGAAGTTCTGAATCCGGATTTTCTTTCACTTTCAGATGCGCGACTTCATTATTGATGCTCTCCATTTTTTTATCCAGCTCAGCTGCTGAAATGGCTGCGTCTTTTAGGTCTTTTTTGATTCTTTCTGGTATTTCTTTATCATACTTATAATATATTTTATGTTCCAGGCTGGCCCAAAAATCCATGGCGATTGTTCGTATCTGCAGTTCCACAAAAACCATTTCTACTCGGTCAGACATGAAAACCGGGATTTTAATAATAAGATGGAGGCTCTGATAACCATTGGGTTTTGGCTGTTTGATATAATCCTTTCGTTCAACCAACTCTATATCCTGTTGATTTTCAATCATCTGGCTTATTTTATAAACATCGGTGATAAAAGGACAAATGATTCGGATCCCGGCAATGTCTTTTATATTTTCCCTGATTGAATCTATCGAAAAGCCAAGGTTTTTCCTGCTCAGTTTATTGATGATACTCTCTGGAGACTTTATCCTAGAATTGCAATGTTCTATTGGATTGTAGTCGTGGATATGAATGAATTCTTCTTTTAAAATATTGATTTTTGTATTCATTTCATCCAGTGCGAATTTATAAATCAAAGAAAACCTTTTGAGTTCGGTCCTCATTTGTTTTGGATGGATTCTATACTGTTGAGTCAATTCTTCCATTGTGAGCTTCTCCTTGTGGTTATAGGTGATTATCCCTCCTATTACAGCCCATCAATATTGGGTGGACTTTAACAGGGGGCATCTGCCACTTTTGATATAAATAACTCTCTTTTAAAAATCTAAAAGCTGTAAGTGATCTGCTTTCCATTGAAGCCGTTGAAACTTGCGAACTTTTCTGGGAAGGAATTGCCGGATTTCCTCCTCGTTATAACCAACTTGAAGCTTCTTATTTTCTACAATCAGAGGGCTTTTAAGCAACCGGGGGTGTTCATGGACGATTTCCAGTAATTCCAGTAAAGAAAGTTTATCAAGATCGATATTCATGGTTTTGTAAGGAAGAGACCTTTTAGAAATGATGTCATCGGTCCCGTCGGTTGTCAATCGTAACAGTTCCTGAAGCTCATGAACTGTTAAAGGATCGTCCAGCAAATTTCTTTCAACGTACGGAATTTGGTTGGTTATCATCCATTGCCTTGCCTTCTTTGTTGATCTGCATCCTAATCCATATATCGTTACAGTCATTTAACCTGCACCTCTGTACTTATCAGTTATTTTAAGTTTTGCTTGTATATGCCTTGTTTTAGAAAACTCATACTAAGTTTAAAGGACTCCATAGCTTCATCATCAGATAAGCCTTTTACTGTTTTTTCAATCAGGTTGTTAAAGGAAAGGGCAGAAACTATTTTGAAGATATGTACCAACTCTTTTTCTGCAGTTGAATTCAGGCAGTCTCTATTAATTAATTCCCCGACCTTCTTGGATTCCTGGTTATCTAGCTGAGTATCCCAAACACTTGTAAAGGAACTTTCTACTCGATGTGTTGTGTAGAGCAGGGCATTCTTTAAAAATAGCTTCTCCTCCTCATCGGATAGGGCATGCAAAAAGTAACTTTGAAGTTCAATCAGGGCTTCAATCAGATCTCCCTGGTGTTTTTCAAGTAAACCGCTGAGATAGAATTTTGCCTTTTTTAATTTATCTTCTAATAAATAGAAATATAAATCCTCTTTGTCCTCAAAATATTGATAAAAGCTTCCCCTTGATATACCAGCTGTTTTGATAATATTCGCTATGGAAGCTTCAAAAAATGGAGCACTAGCGAATTCGATTTCTGCTGATTCAATCAGCTTTTCCCTTTTATGATCTGACAAATTAAAGAATGTTTGCTTTGGCAAATGATCACCTCAGTTCGGGTATGTGACACTGTGTCATATTATGATTATATAGTATATGACACGGTGTCACTTGTCAATAACGAATGTGACACGGTGTCATATGTTATGGGTGATAGCTAGGTGTCCAGTTTTTTGTCGAACAGTAATTCTTTATTGAGAACGAAAATTTACTTATAATGAATATGTGATTATTTTTTCTAAGGGGGAAGAAGATGGCGAAGGTTATTGTTATTTACGATCAGCCGAAGGATCAAGCGGGATTTGAACAGTACTATAATGAGGTGCATATTCCGCTCGTACAAAAGGTTCCGAATTTAAAAGGTGCTGAGGTTCACCATGTGCTGCAGTCCATGTATACAGATGAAAAATTATACTTGATTGCTGAACTGCAATTTGAAAATCCAGAAGTCCTGGCACAGGCGCTGGCCACTCCGGAATTCCAGGAAGTGCAGGGAGATGTTAAAAACCTTGTTACCTACCTTAACAAGCCGCCAGTAGTGGCGATTGTCGATTAGATATACACAACGAAGGGACATTAAAAAATGTCCCTTCGTTTTTTTCTTCTATTACTGCTGTTAAGATGTTGTTTTTTCTTGTGCCGTAATGGTAGTACCAGCAGGAGACGCAACAATCGTGATGTATCTCCTTAGCTATTGAGTGAGCTTGGCGACGATTTTCCCTTTCACTCTCCGGGTTGAAAGTTCAGCCAGGGCTTCAGGCACTTCTTCTAAAGAAATCACCTTCTCGACCAAAGGGTTGATTTTTCCTTCCGCCAGCATCGAAAGCATATGATCGCCCATTTCTGCGAGCTTTTTTTTGCTCTCTCAGGTGATTCGATTCGTGCACACTTCCCAGAGCGACCTGGTGGAAGGATAGTGGATGCGCAAATGTAATTGCATCGTTTACGTTTGGCGGGCCGGCAATGAAAGCGATTTGCCCATTGAAAGCTAGAGCTTTCAATGACTTGTCTGCATTGTCCCGGCCGACTGTATCAAGGACTAAATCAACACCGAGACCTTTTGTGATTTCCAGCGCTTTTTCGACGAAGTCTTCTTCACGGTAATCGATGGCATAGTCGGCTCCGAGGCTTTTGACATATTCGTGATTGGCAGATGATGCAGTTGTTAAAACCGTCAGTCCGGCATTTTTCGCTAACTGGATCGCAAAGCCTCCGACTCCGCCAGCACCGGCATGAACTAAAATGGTTTGTCCCTTAGCAGCATGCATCTTGTGGAAAAGTGCCTGATACGCTGTATAGCCTGCAGTAGGCAAAGCAGCCGCATCTTCAAATGAAATGCCTTCCGGAATAAGGGAAACGGTATGGGCTGTTGTCACACCATATTCAGCGTAGCCGCCTTTTTTTCGTTAAGTCTCCATGATAGACGACCTTGTCCCCGACCTTGATATTCGTAACACCTGACCCGACTTCTTCCACGATGCCAGCAGAATCAAGGCCAAGAATATGAGGGTATGTCCAATTCGGATTCCCGCCGTTTCCTGTTTTATAGTCGACAGGATTCAAGGCAGTTGCTTTTATTTTGACGAGGATTTCTCCTTTTCCGGGAGCGGGTTTTTCTGTAGTGCCTACTTTCATTTCAAAAACTTTTCCCTTGTCCTCTAACAGTAATGCTTTCATGACCAACTCTCCTTTTTAATAAGCTCCTTGTGAATAAGTCATTTCGTAGCTATGCGTATAAATTTCGATCAAGTTGCCGAATGGGTCTTCACAGTAGACCATCTTATAAGGTTTCTCATTCGGGTAATATTCCCGGATTGGCATGCGCTGTTTGCCGCCGTGAGCAATAATCTTTTCAACAAGCCCTTCAATATCCGGATCCTGGACGCAAAAATGAAAAATTCCCGTCTTCCAGAATTCAAAGTTGTTTTCCGGTGCTTCGTTGCTCGGGAATTCAAAAAGCTCGATGCCGACCTTATCAGATGTAGCAAGATGAGCAATCTTGAATTGGCCCCAGCCTTCGCCGAATACATCCGTACACATCTGGCCAATCGGGCTGTCGTCTTCGATTACGTCAGATGGTTCCATGATAACGTACCACCCAAGTACCTCCGTATAGAAGCTAACAGCCTCTTTTATATTTGGTACCGATAATCCTATATGTGAAAAAGAACGTGGATAAGTTTTGTTCATTTGAATTTCTCCTTATTTAATAATGGCTTTTTTGTAAGACTTTGTTGCTACTTGCTGCAAAATTGTCTTGAATGACCTAGGCAACTTCGTCTAAATAGACGATTAAGACGAGTAAAGAGCTTGCAAACTAGATACCGACAAGCAAAATGCCTTATAATACGTTAAAATCGGCTTGAGGATTTTAACAATAATCATGATGAAAACAGTCTTAGTAAAAGACTTTTTAAGTATAATGAGTATTTACTGTGAATGTAAGACGGCACTTTTATGTAACCTGGTACCTTATAAGTAACCCTATTTATTTTTACCCATATCGTGTGTGAATATTATGTAGCTGGAGGTTTGAAGATGGTAAAATACAATGTCCCAGTTGAAGCGACTCTTGAAGTGATCGGCGGAAAATGGAAAGTGGTCATTTTATGCTTGTTAAAAGAAGGCGAAAAACGTTTCAGTGAACTGCAGAGGGTCATGCCTGCGATAACAAAGAAAATGCTCTCCCAGCAGCTTAGGGAGCTAGAAAAAGACGGAATCATCAACCGGAAAGTGTACGATGAAATTCCGCCGAAAGTGGAATACTCACTAAGTGAGGAAGGAGAGACCTTAAAGGAAATCTTGAACTTGATGTGTGCCTGGGGCGACAGAAGAATAGGGAATGAGCCGGATTGCGGTTGAAACTTGGAAGCGCGGGGGCGTACCTTTTGCTTCATTTTTAAAGATTGATTTAGAAGCATAAGAAACGTGTCCCTTGTTTCCTCTTGAAATTGTATCCTTATGTGAAGGGAGAAGCTCTTATAAGGGTACGATTAGGCGGAAATTGTATCCTTATGCGAAGGGAGAAGCTCTTATAAGGATACGATTAGGCGGAAATTGTATCCTTATGTGGAGGGAGAAGCTCTTATAAGGGTACGATTAGGCGGAAATTGTATCCTTATGTGGGGGGAGAAGCTCTTATAAGGGTACGATTAGGCGGAAATTGTATCCTTATGTGGAGGCCGAAGCTCTTATAAGGGTACGATTAGGCGGAAATTGTATCCTTATGCGAAGGGAGAAGCTCTTATAAGGGTACGATTAGGCGGAAATTGTATCCTTATGTGGGGGGAGAAGCTCTTATAAGGGTACGATTAGGCGGAAATTGTATCCTTATGTGGAGGCCGAAGCTCTTATAAGGGTACGATTAGGCGGAAATTGTATCCTTATGTGGAGGGAGAAGCTCTTATAAGGGTACGATTAGGCGGAAATTGTATCCTTATGCGAAGGGAGAAGCTCTTATAAGGGTACGGTTAGGCGGAAATTGTATCCTTATGTGGAGGCAGAAGCTCTTATAAGGATACGATTAGGCGGAAATTGTATCCTTATGTGGAGGGAGAAGCTCTTATAAGGGTACGATTAGGCGGAAATTGTATCCTTATGTGGAGGCCGAAGCTCTTATAAGGGTACGGTTAGGCGGAAAAGGTGCCCTTACCGCCCTTTTGTCTTGCTTACAATTCTTTCGTCATAAATAAACTATTTGGATCATCTGCGTAATCGGCAAATGGCGGGCAGTAGTGGAAGCCGAATTTTTCATAAAGCTTCCGTGCTGGAAGGAATGCCTCCATTGAACCTGTTTCCAGGCTTAGTTTTGTATAGCCACGCCTTCTTGCCTCATCAATGATGAATTGTAGTACAGCTCGCGCGACTCCTTTTCGAAGATGGGAAGAAGCCGTCCTCATCGATTTAAGTTCACCGTGCTGGCGATCAAGCTCCTTCAGTGCCCCGCAGCCCATCAGCTGATCTCCATCCCAGACAGTCCAGAAGGAAATCTCCGGTTTTTTCAATTCTTCCAGGCCCAGCGCATGAATGCTTTCCGGCGGAGAATGAAGTGTCATCCCGCTCAAATGCTCCCCAATTAACGAAATAACCTCGCAGCCTGTTAAATCATCCTGTTTAATTTCCACAAAAATTCCTCCAACAGATTTTTTCATTTTATAATAAAGTAGATTTTGGTAAATTAGGATTATCATAACCTTCGATAAAATGGAAGACAACTAGTTTCTTATTTCATATAGCAAAAGAGGGAAATACCATGAAACATTACAACATAATCACGAACTTGCCGCCATGCCCGAAATGCAAAAGTGACCGTACCACGGATAAGCATGCTGCCATGGCCGGTCTTGAACCTCTGCTTAAAACAACCGTAAAGTGGTGAGCGCGATTCAACAGTTACTTTTACTTCAACGAGTCATCGATTATATAGAAGATCATATTAAAGAGGAACTTTGTGCGGAAGAGCTGGCGAGGATGGTTGGGTACTCACCTTATCATTTTTCGCGGATTTTTCATAAACAGACAGGTTACACATTGATGGATTATGTGCTGAAAAGGAAGCTTCAGTTTGCGTTGTATGAATTGGTGAATGGGAAAAAGATTATCGACATTGCCGTGGATTACGGTTTTGAAACACATTCTGGCTTTACGAGAGCGTTTAAGAAATGTTTTGGAAGTCCTCCGAGCCTTTACAAGGAGCATGGTCCGACATCACTGCCTCAAAAACTGAATCTGAGGAGCCTTCACGAGAAGAACACGGGCGGTATTGTCTTGCAGCCACAGATTGTGAACCGGAGTGCCTTCAATGTCGCCGGGAAAATCTTCAGGATCGAGAATTTCCCTGCTGACCGAAATGTGCCCGCTTTTTGGGACCAGGAGGGTTTAACAGACGGGTCGATTGAAACGTACTTGTACAAAGAGCTGTCGCCGAAAAAGCATGGGGAGTATTGCATCAATTTGAGCCGCAGCCTGGATGAGGGCAGGTGCAGTTATTTATTTGCTGTAGACCATGACGATGGAAAAGGCTTACCAGCGGGAATAACTTCTACTCGAATTCCCGAGGCTGTCTATGCGATTTTCCGGACGCCTTTGGTTGAGGTTGATCAATTCGCTGCGGCAATCAAAGGGACGTGGAGATACATTCTCGAGGATTGGTTTCCGCACTCCTCCTATGAAGTAGATGAAGAGGGCTTTGACTTTGAATTTTACGACGAGCATTGCCATTACTGGGATTTTAAAAAGGTCTATATGGAAATACATATTCCGATCAAAGAAAAATCTCGAGAGTAAATTTATCACTCTCGAGATTTTTTGATAGCCAGCTGATACAAATAGATCACAGGCGTTAACAGAATGGCACTTACAATCATGGCGATTTTAATCGAAAAATTTGCGGCAATGAATCCAATGGCCGGTCCTCCGCCAATTTGGCCGATCGCATCAACCTGACCTTTTACCGAAAAGAAAGTTGCACGTGTCGACGAATCAGGGATGATTTTATTCAGCCATGTATCCTCAAGCGGTGCCATGACAGACCTTGTTCCCTGGATGATCAGGTAAAAACACAGCAAACCGATGATACCGGTCGAAAGAGCAAAACCGGTCAGTGACGTGATAATCAGAACACATCCGATCAACAAGGAAGCATAGATGGTGTTCAACTGGTGATGGAGGGAACTCCGGCTGATAAAATGAAGGCCAATAAAGGACAGGAGCATAACGACGAAATTAATGCTTCCGATCAAGATGACCAAGTTTCCTTCCGTCATATAGGCGAGGTGAGTTTCTTCTAAAAAGTGAGAAATCCATAGCCGATCAAAGCCTTCACTATATAACCCGAAAAACAAACTAATAAGGAAGAGAATCCGCATGATATAACTGGCCTTTGTATAATGGACCATCTCGTTGATATTATTTTTTAGCGTCTTCCAGGTTGATGTATTTTCATGTTGAACCGGTTTGAAATTCTCTTCTTTCATAAAAAGGAGCAGAATAACAGCTAAACCCAGCATGGATAATCCGCCGATGATGATCGGCAGATTGATCATGAAAAAGTAACCAATCAACATGCTTAAAGGAATTGCGATCACTTCTCCAAGTGTGCCAGCCTTAGCACCATTCACAAACGCCACGGAAGCACGATCTTCTCCAATTTCATCGGCAATCCACGCTTGATGCGCACCGCTTGTAAACGTGTAGCCAATTCCCCAAAGAACTTGAGACACTAACACGGCTGCGAAATACGGAAACGAGCCTTCGATCAGGAACCCAGCCCCAATCAAAAAATACCCGATAATCACAGAAAGCCTGCGACTCTTCAAATCCGCCACAAACCCAGTCGGAATCTCAAACAGGAAAACAACTGCCTCCAGAACAGTGCCGACCAGAACCAGCTGCAACGGATCAAGACCGACAACTTTCACATGATACAGCAAGTTAACCGTAAAGATAAACGTAAAAAAGAACTGCGACCAAAAACGTGTATATATATAAACAGTATACGAATCCATTTTCTTCAAAAATGTCAATTTCATCTCCCCCTATACAGATTATAGAGAGGGAGAAAGGGGATTTCTTTTCCGAATTTGCGGTTTTGGGAGTGTGCCGATTGCTTTTTTGGAATCTCAGGGGCGGTTCTCGGAGGAACAAAGGGGCGATTCTCATGACCCAGGAAAACGGACCGTCCCACGCCTATTTTAAATTGAAATCATGATAGTTGCGTTATTGTTAGGAAAACTGAACCTAAACTCTGTCACGGTTCAACCCGCTGCCGGGGGAGTTGCTGCATTTATTCTTGTTCCTAATTCTTGATCTATTAGTAAAAGAGCGGAAGGATTATTCCCTGTAAGTTTAAGACGATCAATAATTGTTTTAGCTTGTGCTTCTTCATCTATTTGTTCCCTTAAAAAGTCCTGAATGATCAAGGCAGCCTGAGGGTCAATTGGATTTACATAGTTATAAGCTTGACGGTAAGTATTCGTAACAAATTGCTCGTGGCTTAAAATAACTCCATTTCCTGTACTTTTTTCTATGGATGAAAGAATGTGACTAGATAAGGTGTGCCATCTCACGTCACGTTACATGATTGACCTGCTTTGATAACTCTTTGTGGGAAATTTTTGAAAAAGTGAGATTGGCTGTTTATAATTCTTCTATACATATATCCAAGGAGATACATATGAAAAGATTTTATAGATGCTGACTGCATCCATAATCTTGTATGCTTTTCTGTCTTATTCGTAAAGGAACATTCCGATGTAAGTATCCACTTCATAAATATCGATTCATAAGGCTTTGGCGCCGGAAGAAGAGCAGTGATGTCTGGTAAGAAGGCGGCATGAAAGTTGTTCTGATTTTTGTCCTCTCGTCTGTGACATCAATATAATTAAGGAGTTGTAGTTGTGATAAATAAGATCGTGATTCTTCTGGTTCTGCTTTTGCCCATTGCCACGCCTGTGTTTGCAAGTTCTTATTCGATTGATGAAGTCCGGATAAGGGCGTGGATTCAGCCTGATGGTGATTTGCTAGTTAATGAAATCCTCACGTATACCTTTGATGGTGATTATGACAGCGTAAGCAGGGCTATACATAAGAAAAACCATAAAGGAGTCGAGCTTTTTGAAGCGTATGAATTGGTGAATCCTAAGGCGGAGCTTGGTTATGTGAATATGGAAGACCTGCGTCCCCTCAAGGTATCGAGAGAGGATAATACCTATCGTGCAGGACTGACGGCAAAGGATGAACAGAAAGACGTTTTCTTTATTTATGAATTAAAAAACGCGGTTAAGACCTATGATTCTTACAGCGATCTGACTGTCCCTTTCTTTGGAACGGATACGAACCATGATGAGGATTTAAATATGGTGACGATTGACTTTGTTTTCCCAAAAGAGCTCCGGCCGAACAGTTATTTTGCATTTTTCCATGATCGTCAAGGCAAGGTGACTGAAAAAGGCCCCCTGGGTAGTGCGGTTTAACACCTCAGTGTCCGAGATGTACTCACTGACCGAAACCCGCCTGCTGTTTCCTTCTTCCGTGATGTCGGAGCAATCCAAGGCCAGGGCACCGATGTCATTGAAGGACGCGATTTTAATGGAAGAGCAATTGGCTGAAAAGAAAGCGTTCAAAGAGAAACAGCTCAACATGCTGGAAAATGTATTGCTTGGCATTGCTGGTTTCTTGGCACTCGGAGTGTTGACACTGCTTTTCACGCGTTTGCTTAGGAAATTACGGAGTGCTGACCGGCCAGAGGAACTGCTTCGGACCGATCCGCTTATTCTGTATATGATCAACCGACGGGGTAAAATGGATTCTTACGCTTTCCTCGTCGGATTGTATTCGCTTGTTGAAAAAGGAAAAGCAACCGTGAGGACGGAACAAAATGCCGGCCGATTTCTAAAAGACGATCAATCCTCTGACCAAACGCTCTATTTTACATTAACGGCCCTGGAAACGAGCTTATCGAAATGTGAGCATGTATTGGTGTCCTGGCTGTTCAAGCGGAAAGCTAAAAATGGAAATCCGGTTTTCTTGATGAGTGATATCGCAGGCGCATCCAGCCAGCAAAGAAATAACCCGCAGCATCTGAACAATTATCATACAAAGTACAAATTGTTCAAGGACAATGAAAAGGAATGGTTTGCCTGTGTTTTAAACGAGGTGAAGGAAGAAGGCATGATGAGTGATAAAATGAGCAAGCTGGTTGGCAGGGGACTTATGCTGATTCTGGTTTCGGCTATGGTTTATGCTTATTATCTCGATTCCCTGTCCACTGCAGCTATAGTCATCTATTCAATCACGGCCGGGTTCCTGTTGATTAGAAGCTGGCTGAAACCCGGACGGAAATTGTTCTTCATGCTATTTTACCTGGTATCCCTGATTGCTTCCGTGATGCTTTACGATGCCGAAGCACTCACCCTGCTGCTGATCACGACCGTCTTTTCAGCGATGGTGACTCTACTGATGCCTCATATGACGCTATCAGGAGAAGCTGTCGCGATTGAGCACGACATACAGGCTTTTAAAAAGCAGCTTAAGTTAGAGAGATTCCCAGATCAAATCAGCAGCCAATCCGATAAATGGATGATTCGCAGTCTGCTATTCAAGCAAAAACGTCAATCAAGGTCATTAGAAAAAGAATTCGACGGTGATGAAAAATCAGCAGCCCCATTAACCTATCTAATTGCAACAGGACAGAACCCTGTAGAATTCCTGGTGAATACGTGGAAGTGGAGCATCCCTCCAGGAAGCAGCTCGTCATCCTCGGTGTCTGGAGACAGTGGCTATTCAGGTGGAGGAGACAGCGGAGGAGGCAGTGATGGAGGCGGGGCCAGTGCCGATTGATCGCTAGCTAGCTTATTGAACTACCCACCAAAAGCAAAGGGACGGACCTTTTGCTCTTTTTTCCTTCATAATTTCGGAAGCAAATGGTACGCCCCTTTAGAATATCCAGCCGTTAGCAACCATCCCTAAATTGATAATAAAATGAAATAATATGGCTGGGTATATGCTATTGGTCTTTAAAACTACGACTGCGTAGAAAATTCCTCCTAGCGAAAAAAGTAAACTCATTATTATGGGTATTCCTATTGATAGATGCAAAAGACCGAATCCGATGCTGGTAGTGAGAATGGCGAAAATTGTAGATACATTTCTTTTTAAATTGGATAACATAATACCTCTCCACAGAAACTCTTCCAAAATAGCGTTTATGAATGAGAAAGATATACCATACAACACGAATGACTTTGTATAGCTTATATCTCCAAGGAACAACAGCGGTATGAAGATGGTAGTTGATCCTATTAGTCCATGAATTAAAAAATGTGGCATCTTAATTGAATGTGATGAAAACACTATGGATTTCTTCCAATCTGGTAACCTATTAAAAAGGTACACTTTTTGCTTGGATAACATAATGGAAATCACTAGTGCACTTATGATAATCAGGAGTGTGCTTCTGTTAATTATCACTTTCAGCATTTTGGATAGATCCCATTGAGCATAATAATCGCTTGCTATTTGAAACAGTAACAACCCTAATAAAAAAAAGATAAACAAAGAGACGGTTGATCGATATTTAGAGGTAGAAAAGGCAATGAATACAAAGATTAAGACTGTTAACATTCCCCAAATAAACAGCTTATACGAAAAAAGGATAATGCCTGTGAAAAACAAACTTGCCAAAAATATCTGTAATATATCTATTCGAAATACGGTAATAGTAAATCTCTCCCATGATCGATTATTTTTCAATAACAATAGCCCTTTGACGGAACAATGGCAATTTCTCTTAAATAATTTTAGCATAAATTTCCTATTTAACCGTTTATTTAGAGAAAGTTGCAGAATGGCTCATACTGACGAAAGCCGAATTTGTCACCCACGCAACAGCTAAAAAAACAAACCGGTGAACGTCTGCCTGCCTGTGAATTCTGAGGAAACCTGCACCATTGAATAAAGTAAGAATAAGATATTGGGCGATTGATTTTTGGAGGTGCAGAATGGAGAGCTATTCTACACAAAGCATCATTGTTCTTGGTACGGCGATTCTTGTTATAGGTGCGTTGATTGTCTTTATTGGGGAGTATAGAAAACTCGGGGAAATTGCGGCAGATACTCAGGCGGTGCCTATGTGACGTCTGGGGAATCTTTTAAACTATTTCGGTTTCAAGATGAAATGTGAAAACCTTCCTTTTGCTATAAAAATACAAAACTTTTTCCTTGTTGAATCGTATTAAAGGTCATGACGGATCAATGGAGGTTTAACATGGACAAAGCAAACAGGAATATTGAAAATTATATTGAGATTTATTCCCAGATGAGAGAGAGATTCCGCTGGAAGGTGACCGATCAATCAGTTTTGATGATGGTCGCATCTTTGTATATCTCTAACAACCGGACCTTTGATATCAATAGATTTACTGAACTTGCGGATTTTATAAAAAGAGAGTCGGGGATCTTTTCGCCTATGCGAACTGAGTCGCGTTTCACCTTTGCCGCTATGCTGGACACTAGATTCGATAGTCCTCAAGAAAAATTCCCTGCCTTTATCAACGCATACCATGCATTGATCTCGGAAGGTTTCAGTAAAAATACGTTCAGCTACATCGCCGCCATGCAACTGGTCACAGCCAATCCAGAAGACCTTAAGTCCCTGTCTCAACGGGCAAGAGTCATTTACAAGAAAATGAGGGAAGAGCATTTGTTTTTGACCGGTCACAGCGACTACCCTCTTGCTGTCATGCTGGCTCAGCACGACACTCAGACAGATGAGATGATTTTTCATATTGAAGACCTGTACAGCAAGCTTTCGCAAAATGGATTCCGTAAAGGAAACGATCTGCAAAGCATGAGCCATATACTATCCCTAAATGAAAATTGCCCTGCAGATGACATCGTTGCTCTATCCACTGAAATCTATGACAGAATGAAAAAAGAAGGAATCAAACCGAAGGTCATGTTCTATCCTCAGATTGCGCTGCTCACATTAATTGAACAAGACAACGACAATCTTTCGGAAATAAAAGAAATATCGGAGCAGTTGAACGCAGAGAAGTTTTTCAAATGGAAAAAAGACATTAATTTCATGATGGCGGTCAATTTCGTCATCAGTGATAAAGTCGAACATTCCTCCCTGCTTCAGACCAATCTTTCAACGACAATCGAAACATTGATCCAGGCTCAGCAAGCGGCATCGATCGCGGCTATTTCAGGTGCAGCAGTCGCAGCTTCTTCAAATGGAGGGGAGTAAAGGCATAGGAAGTACGGGGAAGCATTCCTGTGCTTCTTTTTTGTCACGAAGGAATGGTCCATTCCCATTTTGACTTGTTCAGGCATAGACTCAATCCAGTAATCAGTTTTCGCAGCGGTGTCCCACAACCATTCTTGCGAATAAATACTAGCAGTTAATATTCGTTATCTTCTCTTCGGATACTTTTTCGGCAATTCGTCGGACGTATATTTTAATAGGTAAGATTGATAGACTACCAATTAATAGAACAGAAAGATTGGGCAAAATCATCGCCCAGAGGATCGCCGCGATAGGAGAGGATGGCGAAACGCGTGTCATTTGCTGAAATCAGTTCATGGCTGGTAAATTCCTGTTTGATACATAAAAATGAGCCCAGGTTATGTCCCAGGGAGCATGGGGGTGTACCTGTATCCTGTGACTAATTTTAGGAGCAAAGCAACCCAGTACCTCACTTCCTCTATTTCAAATGAATAGTGCATATAAACCTATCAAGCTAAAACTATTTTCCATAAAAATGAAACCTCAGAGATTAGCTTTCGTATGTAGTAAATAAACGAAAATCATGGAGGTTAGCTTATTGAAGATGGTTTGGATCATTACTGGAGTCATTCTAATTTTAACAGCAGCAGTTTTATCAGGATTTTTGTATCTCAAGAGTAAGAGCAGCGGAGATCCTGAGTCAGTCATTAATTATGTGCAAGAACACAGAGAATCAGAAAATATGGCTATGGTTATTCGCCATAACGATGAGGACTGGGTCAGCATCAATAAGGACTTGCCGCTTCCTTTGGCAAGCACGGTCAAAATTATGGTGGTCATTGAATATGCACGCCAAGCAGCACAGGGGAAAATAGATCCGCAGCAAAATATCGATTTAAAGACACTGGAAAAGTACTATGTTCCTAAAACAGATGGCGGAGCCCATGAGGCTTGGATTGATAGCCTGGCAGATGATGCGGAAAAGGTGCCTTTAAGCGAAGTAGCAAATGGGATGATCGCTTATAGTTCAAATGCTAATACTGATTTCCTGTTGAAAGTTCTGGGGATTGAAAATGTGAATAAGCTCCCTGATGATCTGCAGCTTTTCAGTCATGAAGAGATGTATCCGCTTGTCAGTGCCTTGTTTATCCCGATGGAGCTGATGGAGGATATGGGATTCACCAAAGAGGAAACATTAAAAGAATTGAAGAGCATGAGTCTTGAAGAATATCGAAAGAGAGCTATAAACATTCATCAAAAATGGGAAAGCAGCCCGCCGCAAGCAAAGGATAAAGAAAGAGTGCTGAAGGTTCTGGATATGGAATTTCAAAAGGTGTGGTCTGACCGGCTTCCGCGTGCTTCTGCTGATGATTATGCAGAGCTTATGAAGCTGTTAAACAGCAAAAAGTATTTTTCTAAAGAAGTCCATTCTTTTTTGGATCCAGTGATGGAACAGCTAATGAAAAATCCGAAAAACCGGGAATGGCTTGAGCATGCAGGGCAAAAGGGCGGTTCTACAGCCTTTGTTTTTACTATTAGCATGTATGCAACCGACAAAGATGGCAATCGTACTGAAATGGCATTCCTGGCAAATGATTTGAGCAATCTCGAATTCGAAAAGCTTGCAAAGAATATGAATCGTTTTCAGCTTGAGTTTATGACAAACAGCGAATTCCGGGACTCTGTAAAAGAAAAGCTGCATTAAGAGTATTCTTGATCATGGGTGAGGCTGTCAGGAGTTGTGAGTTTATCAGCACAGGGGTTAAAATAGGGATAAAACTAGGAGGCAATGTAGTGCTAATTGGTCATATCAGAGAAATAGTTCGGCATCCTGTTAAATCCTTTTATGGAGAGAGCGTCGAGAAAACAAAGGTTATGGATTATGGATTGTACGGAGACCGCAGTCATACGATCCATGACCAAACAAGGTCAGGGGAATTTTTAACGATTACGCAGTTCCCTGAGATGGCTCGATACAAGGCGAGGTTTATAGGACAAGAAGAGATGGAGGAGTACCCTAAGGTCGAAATCGTGACACCTGAGGGAAAAGTTCTTGAATGGGGCAATAAGGAATTGGAGAAAGAAATACAAGCTAGGTCCGGAAGGGAAATTGCTTTTGCTTCATACCGACCGTCTTACGTCCCTCTAGGCGCAATTGAAGAGGAGCATATTCAACTGGTTACGGACGCTTCACTACAGGGTTTGGAACAAATTTGGGGCAAAGAGGTTGATTATAGGCGTTTTCGTCCCAATTTATTCATTGCATTAAAAGATCCCAAACCTTTTATCGAAGAGGAATGGTTTGGGAGACGAATGACAATAGGCAATGAAGTGGCACTGGAAGTGAAAAGGCATTGTGAAAGATGCATGATCATTACCGTTGATCCTGAAAATGCAAAAAGGGATCCATCATTGCTTAAAGCGGTTGCGAAAGAAAGGAATAATCATTTCGGCGTGTATGCTGCTGTCATAACAACAGGTGAAATCAATGTTGGAGATGAAGTCCATCTTGAATAGTTGGATAGCAGGTCCATGCATGGATTATTGAAGAAAAAGATTCCTAAGCAGACATTTCCGATGATATAAACGAAATGAAATTCATGACGAGCAATTCTGAAGGCAGGGAATAGTGAAGAATGGATGAATAAAAGAAGCAAAGGATGTGATATGCTCCCCTTTAGGTAGACAGATTAAAAAATAAAAATCTGTCTACCTAAAGGGGAGTATTTATTATGTCAAAAAGGACATATTCATTCCAAGATAAAATCAAGATTGTAGAGGCGTTAAAAAAGGGTAGCCATTCTATTTCAGAGCTGAAGTTTATATACAAAGTAAATGATCATGCAATTTATGATTGGGTCTACAGGTATGAAAAATACGGAGCAGAAGGATTAAAGAAGTCTTCTACCTGGAAGAGGTATTCTAAGGAACTTAAGCTGGCGGCTGTACAGGACTATCTTAGTGGGGACTACTCTCAAAATGATGTTATCAGAAAGTATGAAATCTCATGTAGACGCGTCCTCCAGAAATGGATTAACAAGTATAATAGTCATAGAGAATTAAAGGACACTTCCAAAGGAAGGACAAACACTATGACTAGAAGAAACACTACCATAAATGAACGAAAAGAGATTGTGCTCTATTGCCTTGAGAACGGCAAGGATTATCAGAAGGCAGCTGAGACCTTTAAGGTCTCTTACCAACAAGCATATCAATGGGTTAAAAAGTATGAGGATGGCGGCGAAGAAGCCCTTCGGGATAAGCGAGGGAGGAAAAAGGAAGAAGTTGAACTCTCCCCAGAACAGAAGATGAAATTGGAGATGAAGAGGCTTGCGAGCGAAAATGAGCGATTACGCGCAGAGAACTTATTCCTAAAAAAGTTAGAGGAGATCGAAAGGAGGCGAAGATAAGCCAGATACGCCTTGAGGAGAAATATATCGCTATCAAGGAACTACACGAAGAAGAAGGATTCTCTTTCGTTATGCTTTGTGAAATTGCGGGGTTACCAGGTCTGCATATTATAAATGGCTGAAGCGAACACCTTCCAAGCGTGAATGTCAAAATGTGATGCTTGTAGAAGAAATGAAGGCTCTCCATGAGGAGGTTAAAGGAATCTACGGCTACCGCAGGATTACGATGACTTTGAATAGAAGGTTGAACAAGAGCTTCAATGAAAAGCGAATCTATAGGCTGATGAAGATTGTCGGCATTCAAAGCGTTATTCGGAAAAAGAAAAATCGCTATAAAAAGTCAACCCCTCAACACGTCGCAGAAAACGTGTTAGACCGTAATTTCCAAGCCGAAAGTCCAAATGAGAAATGGGTAACTGATGTGACTGAGTTCAAGTATGGAGAAGCAAAAAAGGCTTATTTGAGTGCAATTAAAGACTTACATGATGGAGCCATCGTTAGTTACGTATTTGGACATTCCAACAACAATAAACTGGTATTTGATACGCTGGATCAGTACTACTACCTACTGAATGGTGACCGCCCACTTATACATAGCGACAGGGGCTTTCAGTATACCCATTTTGGATTTAAACAAAGAATAGATCAAGCACAGATGACTCAAAGTATGTCCCGAGTCGGAAGATGTATTGACAATGGTCCAATGGAATCCTTTTGGGGATCACTGAAAAGCGAGAAATATTACATGGAGAAATATAAGACCTTTGAAGAGCTTTCTGCGGCGATTGATGAGTACATATACTTTTATAATCATGAACGTTACCAAAAAAGATTAAACGGCCTTAGCCCCCTAGAATTCAGGGCTAAAGCCGCTTAGGCTGTTTTTATTATTTCCACTGTCTACTTGACGGGGAGCAGTTCAATGCTGTTCAGCGCCCTTTGCTTCTTTTTTTAACTAAACCCCTTTAGTTTAAGTACATTTTTCACAAACCATAAGGATACACTGTTTGTCTAAATGTAGTCCACCCCATCAATGCACCTTCTAAGATGAATATACCTATTTGACTCTAAGAACAATCTTCCCCTTTGTACGCCCACTTTCAATATGCTTGTGAGCCTCTACAATCTTTTCCAAAGGGTAACATTTTTCAATAACAGGTCTTAATTTTTCTTGTTCCACAAGACTACTTAAAAAAGCCAAGTCTACATCATTGGGTTTTGTAAAATGAATCTTAGCTTTTTTGCTACCTAAAAATGAACCTATCATCACTTGAAACGGATGGTATTTAGGAAAAAACAGGTGCTCAGTAATATAAACACCTTTCTCGGTTAAAGTACGTAAGCAGCTGAAAAAGGTTCGCTTGCCAACAGCATCTAGAATAACATCGTATTTATTTCTATGATCAGTGAAATCTTCTTTAGTATAATCAAGGACATAATGTGCCCCAAGATTCTTAACCCAGTCTAAATTGGAGGTACTACAAACAGCAGTTACTTCAGCCCCATAGTAATTTGCAAGTTGAACAGCAAAATGCCCTACTCCTCCAGATGCTCCATATATTAAGACTCTTTGACCTTCCTTTACCTGTGCTACATCTCTCAATGCTTGTAACGCAGTTTGAGCAGCACACGGAATAGCAGCAGCATCTTCAAAAGTTATGTTTTTTGGCATATGACATAGGAAATTCTCACGTGGAGAGACATATTCAGAATGGGACCCGAAGCAACTTCCGAAAACGTTGTCACCCACCTTAAATTTGCGAACATTTTCACCGACAGCCTCAATAGTACCCGCAACATCTATGCCAAGTATGGGATTTTTGGGTTTTGTTAGTCCATTATCCAACCTTGTTGGTAAATAACCCTTTCGGTACAAATAGTCCAAAGTATTGACAGATGCACTGTGAACACGAATCAACACCCTGTCTTGTTCCTTGATTGATGGCTTTTCAATATCCTCTATACCCATAACTTCAGGGGGACCGTAGGTATTATAAATTGCTGCTCTCACCTGCATACCTCCATAATAATCCTATTTTAAGGGTTTATTTAATAGAAACTCTTTCCACTTATTATATACTGTTTTTTAAATGTTCAGACTTTTAACAAAAGTTTTTTATACCTAACCATTAGTTCAAGATGGCTAATGACCGCTAACGCAGATATAATCCTTTAAATTTGGAGAACATTATTTCTCCCTCAAAAAATCCGTCCCATTGGTTTAATTCTTACTAGATCCTTCTTCCGCTAACCTGCCCCATTAGTGAAATAAGAAAAGCTACCTAAATGGTAGCTGGTTCTTGTTATATTGCTCCCGTTACTTAGTTAGAAAAACATTCAAGCACCTGCTGCACTCAAACAATAAATTCCAAGAAGAATAATCATTACCATCAATCAAATTTGATAATGATAAAAAGCTCGGCCTAAGAGCCACACCTACCAAAAGGAGGCGCTGCAGCTACCCCCTTTGTTAAATTTCCAATCAATAGTCAATAGTTTAAGTACTTTACTTCACAATACTTTTTTAACCCCTGGCATCACTTTTCTTTTAACTTAGAATACTTTCGATAAGCTTTATAGTAACTGATACTATAAAAAGCAACCATAATGGCGGGAAACAACCTTAATAGGGCAAATGGAGTTTCAAATAAGAATGCTTTCCAAAATAATGACCCTTTCATGCTCCAAAGACCTTCGGCTAAATATAATCCTGAATCTTTGTAAATCGTATAAGAGAAAAGCAAAAACACTATAGCTAAACTAGATGAATAACCCATCAATCTTTTATAATAATTTCTCCTCGATTGGCGATCCGAGAAGATTTCAGTTTGTCCGTCATCGTCCTTTTGCCAATATTGAATTCCACCAAGCCAGGTACCTTTTATATAATTCCAACCGAAGTCTTCATATATCCCTTTATATTCATTCAATTTTTCCTTTGATAAATATTCTTGATAATCCAGTCGCATCACATATCTCTTGTCAGTCTTTTCGAAAGTGTATATTCCTAATCCACTAATATTTGTGCAGCGATATCCTTTTTGTAATTGCTCGTTCAGCCATTGCTCCTCTTTTTCAATATCAACAAACATCTTAAATTTCTTCATTTCATTCACTTCCTTCGTACAGGGATAAAATATGCAGTAACCTGTCTTGTTCCATTTTCAAGATCGCATTTCCTTCCGCAGTGACCTTATAAACCTTCCTCCGACCTGACTCTCCAACAGATTCAATCCAACCGTGCTTATTCAAGTTTTCAATCGCACCGTATAAAGTACCAGCGGCTAAAATAACAGAACCGTTACTAATCTTTTCAATCTTTTGCATGACGGCATAGCCGTGGAGTGGCTCACGCAAAGTCAATAAAATATAATGCATGGTTTCAGACAATGGTAATAATTTGTGTTTCATAACCTCAACCTCTATTCAGTTCGACTATATAGTTCAACTTAATAAAAAGATAATACAGTTCAACTGAATAGTCAATAAAATTGTTAAAATAAATTAAAGAGCAAATACATTATGCACCTCAAAACTGAACGGCTTAAGAATGTAGTAAAGGTTTGTTGAAGAAGGATTTATTGCTCAAGGTGTTGAACAATGTATCTATCGGAAATGACTCTAAAGCATGGAAACAGGTGGAATGAGGGTGATGCAAATGAAACCGGAATATGAAGATTTTCCATTAAAGGCATATGACAAGATCAGGTATGCAGATACGGATCGTCAGGGACATGTTAATAATGCGCTGTTTTCAACCTTCCTGGAAACGGGAAGAACGGAGCTTCTCTATGCAAAGGAGCCGCTGCATGCTGAAAACGCGGCATTTGTCATAGCAAGTCTGAAGCTGGACTTGCTTTCTGAAATACGATGGCCCGGGACAGTGGAAATTGGCAGTGCCATTACAAGAGTTGGCAACAGCTCCTTTTCTTTATTTCAAGGAATCTATCAAAATGGCAAGCTTGCTGCAGTGGCAGAAACCGTCATCGTGCAAATGGATGAGGAAACGAGGAAATCGGCGCCGCTTTCCTCTGAAACAAAAGAGCGATTAAGACAATATTTAGTTGAAATTCAATAAAGGAATCAATGATCGAAACGTGAGGACGGTATCAGTGTTCTAGACAGCGGAACAGAGGGTTCCTGTAAATCAAAAAAGAAAATTAGTAAGGGGATTAGAAAATGAATGTTCTCATCGTATTCGCCCACCCGGACGGACAATCATTGAATGGGGCACTGAAAGACATAACGGTTGGAATCCTGGAACAGAATGGTCATAAGGTAGAAGTGTCGGACCTTTATAAAAAGAAATTTAAAGCAATTGCAGATCAAGACGATTTCCTTGTCCTTAAAAACCCAAACCGTTTCAATTATATTTCTGAACAATATCATGCACTGAAAAATAATACCTTTGCAGCTGACATTGTTGAAGAGCAAAGATTAGTAACCTGGGCGGACTTAATCATTTTTCAATATCCGATGTGGTGGACAGATGCTCCTGCCATATTGAAGGGATGGTTTGATCGAGTGTTCTCGTATAGCTTTGCCTACGGTCCAGGACGGTATGAAGATGGGAACTTAAAGGGGAAAGCGGCCATTATATCTTTGACCCATGGCGCGGAGGATCTGTCGGAGTATGGAGAAAATGGAATAAAAGGCAAGGTCGAAGAGCGTTTGTTCAATATTCAGCATGAGAAGCTTTACTTTTGTGGGATGACCGTCTTAGAACCGTTCTTATTTCCGGCAGGTGCAGATGAGGAGACGAGACTGCAGCATATACAAGCTTGGGAGAAACGGCTAGCGGGCTTAAAGGACGAAATATTGGTAGGTCTATAATTATGTCTCTATTCAAACAGGGTTGGTGAATATGAATATCTTAATTGCGAATTTACCTGAAACGGAAATAGCGTATATCAGACGAACCGGGAGTTACTTTGAGCCCCAAGAACACTGGGGAAAGCTGGTCCGTTGGGCGACTGGCAATGGACTATACCCTCCCCAGCAGTCATTTATCGGTATTTCATTAGATAATCCGGATGAAGTGGAAAGCAAGGATTGCCGTCACGATGCCTGCGTTACATTGCCAGAAGAATTTGAAAAAGAAAACCATAGAGATATGGAATTCAGGAAGTTGCAAGGCGGGCAATACGCCCTGTATTCCTTTTATGAAAAACCTGAAAAGCTCCATTCTGCTTATCAATACATGTTTGGCGAATGGCTGCCAACTAGCGATTATACAGCCGATTATGAGAGAGATAACCTCGAATACAACATGAATAACCTTTCCGAAGATCCTGAAGGGAAATGTAGAGTTGATCTATACATACCCGTTAAAAAGAGAAAATCTTAGGGCAAAATGTCACCAATCAACGGTGGCATTTTGTAATTGTTCTGAAGGTGCCGGGTGGCAATGTTAAAGATAAGGGTGGAACCAAAATGATGATCAAGTTTTCAATCGATAAGGACAGAAGCTTTCATGTAAGATCTGCAGCGATTATCCAACATAATGGCAGGGTCCTATTTCAAAGGCCGGTTGATAGTGAAAATTGGTTTTTGCCAGGAGGAAGAGTCGAGCATTTTGAATCGACAGAGGAGACGTTAAAAAGAGAGTTAATGGAAGAGTTTAACTTACAAGCAGACCACATGAAACTCTGCTGGGTAGTGGAATATTTTTTAGAGACAGAGAATAAAAAAATCCAGGAATTAGGGATGCATTACCTTGTGGACATTCCTGAAGATCATCCATTAGTTCACTATAAAGATGAGTTCAAAGGAGAGGAAGAGGGGTATATTCATAAATGGATTGAGATCGATGAACTTGATCAGTACAAAATAGTACCCGAGTTTGTTGTTCCTCAGTTACAAAAATTGGAGGATAGTAGCAATATTGAGCATACAGTTTTAGCAGTAGTAAGATAGTACGTTGATCCATGAGGGGTTATTAAGCGCTGTTATCATCCATTATTGATTTTCGTGTAGGTATAGAATTTATAAGCGGAGAAATTCCGGCTATTGTATATAGAGAACGCCTTTGAAGCAGAAATAAGCGGAGAAATTCCGGTTAACTAATAAAAATAAGGCAAAATCCAACGCTTTGGATTAAATAACCGGAAAAATGACCCTTATTTTAAGGAAACAAGGGTTGTTTGCAAATTTAAGCGGAATTTCTCCGTCTATTTTCAAACACTGTGAAATTAACATACAGATATAACAGAGCTTTTTACTAAAGGAGGTGTAAATGTGAATTCAGCGTCAGAAATAATACAAGAATTAACGGAGAAAGAACAATGGTTAGAAGCCTTTCCAGTTATCAATCAGCTGCGTACTGAGCTGACTCAAGAGACATACCTGGAATTACTTGAAGAAATGAGGAAAGATGGGTATTCATTGTATGCTTTATATATAAATAATCGGATTGTATCCCTGGCTGGTTTAAGCTGGAGAGTGAACTTCTATAATAAACGTCACGTTTTTATCTATGATCTGGTAACGGATGCTGCATACCGTTCATCTGGGTATGGAGAGAAATTATTAAGTTATATACATAATTGGGCAAAAGAAAATGGAGCTGAATACGTGGCATTAGAATCAGGAGTTCAGCGAGACAAAGCTCACCGTTTTTATGAAGAGAAATTAGATTATGATAAATGGTGCTACTCATTTAGAAAACCATTATAGGCCTATGGCTTTGAATAGGGAAGAATTACATTATCACTAGATAATCTGGATGCCTGCGTTACATTACGAAACGGATATAACATAGAAATGAGGAAAAATCTTAATGAAAACAGAACAACTGTATTTTGAAGAGGGGAAATCCATTCAAAAGTATATGGATGAAATGGGCACATTAAAAGAGGAAAGTTTTGCTGTTTATGAACAATTTCATCTCCCGGCAGATGGATTTGCTGAGGAGTTAAAACAATATCAACTTCATTTCCTGACGATTACCGAAGATTGGTGTGGAGATGCCATGATGATCAATCCTGTTATTCGCAAATTGGCGGAGGCTGCGGATATAGAAATGCGCGTCGCATTGCGGGATGCAGATACTGATTTGATTGATCGCCACTTAACTAACGGTGGACGCGCCATTCCAATGATTTTAATTTTTAATAATCAAGGAGATTTACTTGGCAAGTGGGGACCTCGGGCACCCAAAGCTCAGCAAATCGTTGATGAAGTTCGTGCTGCACTGCCACCAAAAGAAAATCCCTCCTTTGCGGAGAAACAAAAAGAAGCCTTTGGTTCTTTAAGAAGGAGGTATACAGAGGAATCCGTTCTTTGGTCAGATGTTTATGATAGTTTTAAGGAGACGTTATTAACTGAACCTAAGTGAAGGTGATTTTTATGATAACAAAAAATAAATACCTATTGATTTTCTTTGTGTTGTTTATTATTTGCTTAATATCTTGGCAGGTTACAGGTTCTTTGGCGGAAAAGACGAGTGATATGGACATGGTCACTTCATTTGCGATATTTAGCTTTCTAGGAACAGTGCTTTTTCTTCTGATTACTTTAGTTGTATTGTTGATAACGATTGTATCTAAGTATAAAAATAATAATCTTAATGTATAAAAAACTGATTATTGCTCTATGAAAGAACGGCGTGTCAAAACTGGTGTCAGTTTACACGCCATTTTTTTTGCTTTTTTTCTTCCCGGTTTCTACTGCCTGTTTTCCTGGTGGATTATTCAGGTTTAAAATATAGAATAATTGGGTAATAGGACCTGGATAACATTTGGAAAAACACACCTTTACACCTATTTATAGGAAAATGTAGTGATTTAATTAAGATTACTTCTCATTTATAATTAAAATGAAGTGGAAAAGTACACCAATTTGTCAGGGATTGATTATTTTTGAATTCTAAAATTGTTTTTAATCCTAAACAGGTAAACTCCTCCCTAACGGGTTTGAGTCAAAATATTTCCCGGCTGATCAGTGTTGAGAACGGTATTTCCAATGTGAAGTCCAGTGTGGATCCAAGAATCATAAACAGAAGAGGAATAGGCGGGAGTTTGTCCAGGGCAACAGCGTCCATCAATCGAATTGAACAAAAGATGGTTCAGCTGAAAACCTATACCGCCAATTCGATAAATCAGTATTCAATTGCAGAAAAGCGTGTCAATGGCCAGGCAGAGGAAGTCAAAGAAGCATTTGCATTAGCTCTTGATAAAATGCTGAACGATCGGTATGCGAGCGGACTATATGACAAATACCATTCAATAGCCGGACATCTAGAACATATACTGCATGGAGCCCAATATTCAGCAGGAGCAGGACTGATGCATCTGCTCGGGTTCAGGTTCACCGATGTCGATGATGTCCTTAAGAAGTTCCAAGTAGCTGAGTACATAAAGGCTGGGAAGTTGAAAATCCCACTCGCAAGCATGATTCAGCGAGTCGAAAACTCCCGCCCGCTGAACTTCATGGCGAGGATGATGGTGAATCCATTATATTTGGTTTACAATCGCAAAATGCCGTTAGCGGAACTGCTTTATAAAAAGATGGCGAGTTATTATCCTAAGGATATGGTGAATCTTAGCAATAGCGTTTCTACATTAAAGCAAGCACTCAGGGATTCAAGCACTTTTAAAAGCGGATTCGAGGCTGTAAAAAGCCAGGCAGGCAGTATCCTGAAAAACAGCGGAAAGCTTATCAGATCCAATGCCCTTCTGGCAACAGTCATCACAGCAGGTGTGGAGTCAGTAGGAGCAGGCATTAAAATCACCGAAAACTATGGCATGTACAGTGGCGAAAAATTAAAAGAAGAAAATGCTAAGGTGGTAGGAAGGGCTGTTGTCAAAACTGCTACAGTAACAGCTGGTTCCGTTGGTGGAGCGGTAATTGGCGGTATAATTGGAAGCTTGGGCGGTCCTTTAGGTACAGCAGCGGGCGCCACAGTTGGGGGCTATCTGGGCAGTATGCTTGGAGATAAAGTGGCCTCGATGACTTCTGCTTGGACCGATAAACAATCAGTGCGGTTTAAGGACTCTATCCACAAAGGTACAGAGGCAGTTGCTTCAGGCGTCAGGAATGTCAAGGAGAGCTTTAACAATGCAAAAGAAGCCATTAATGATGTTAAGTCACATGCAGCAAACCTGCTGGATAGTTCAAAATCCTTTTTCGGGAAACTATCATTTGGAAATTAGGAGGAGACTATGGACAAAATTTCGCTTTCGATTGAGGAATTAATCTATTGCTTTTACAGCGAAGGTTTTTTTGAACAGGGCAACGCATTGAAGCAAGTTTACTTCGGTGATCTGGATGATGAAAAAATGGACCTCTTGCTGCAAATCTCAACCCGTTCATTGTTGTCTAAAAGCTTAGTAAGCTATAAAAATCATAAGTTTACACTTGTAGAAGAACTGGCTGATATCATTGCTATCCTTAATTACTCAGACCAATCTATGAAAGTTTCCAGGCATGATGGAGAGGGTGGAGAAGAAGCGGTATCCTACCATCTGAGAGGAGACCGTTTCATCCAGCACTCACTCTTTTATGATGAGCAAGTCCATGTGTTCTCAAGTGTGACATTTGATGAGGCAAGCGATCTGGTATCGGATTTTTATTCTATACAAGGTGATAGAGAAACAGGAACAAATGGTTTTTCATTAAGCCAGCAAGAATTTGAATTCATGATCGATTCATTGGAGAACAATTCTGCATTATTTGAGCAGCAGAAATACGAAGGTTCAAAGAATGATTTCTACCAATCATTAAAAGAGTCGAACGGATTATTGAATACATTGCTCTTTTTCGAATTCAATGAAGCCAAAGAGCCCGAAGTCACAACTCTTGTCTTGTTTACGAATAATCCGGCAAACAATTGGATGATTGAAAAAAGGGAACAGGACTTTTATCTAATACCCTGCAACCGGGAAATGATCAAGATGCTTATTGAGGACAATATCGAGGTCAAAGTAAAGGAAACGGTGAGTGATGGAAAATAAAATCGAGCATAACACGGAAGAACATAATATTATCGTTTCCGAGGATAAAGTAGAGGTCGTTTATACAAACGTCGGGGCTGGTTGTATGCTTACTGGCATAGGCATGATGACGCTTGCTTCACTAGTGATTTTCTTTATCGTGCCAGACGTAAGTTTTGTAAAAGGATTTTTCGGGATCCTCATTGGTGTATTTGGCTTGCTGGTATTTGGGTCGATGCTCATCAGGATGCTGACCATGCTGTTATCCGGCAGAGCGGTCATTACCGTACAGGATGGCTATTTAAAAGGCAGGAAAAAAGGTGTCCGGATCAGCGATATCAAGGATATTCAGTGGGGCGGCAGCGGTTTTAAATACATTGCGATTCGGACCATGAATAACAAAAAAATCAAACTCTCTACTTATAACCTAGTCAACGAACAAAAAGTACATAAAGTCCTTGATACATACGTTGTCCCAGAAGGTACTCCTGAATTGAAGGAGAACTGGGCGAAACGGTATGGCGGTAAGGGATATACAGCGTGAAAATTAAAAGGACTTGTCATCATTCCTGTATAGGGGCTGGTGACGAGTTCTTTTTTATATAAAGGGACAAATATTTGCAAGTATGATAAGTTATGACAAAAAATTTTGAGAAATACGTCGTATAATAAATATATAAGGTAGATATTTCGACATTTAGAATATGGTTTTAACGGTCAACATTGGTTCTAACTACAACTTAGTGAAGGGGAGGAGCCGCAAATGGAAGTGGAGAAGACCAGGGTTGAATCTAACCAAAAACCGGTGCTTCAAAAATATTTGTTTCCTATTACCATTATTTCCTCAATCTTAATTTCAGGTTCAATCGGATATACAGCTAGCAAAATAGCTGTCAACAATAGTGTTAGTAATCCAACAGAGACAAAAAATATGAACAAGCAAATGGATGAAGCTAGAAATCAATCGTTAAAAGTAATAGAAACTGAACTGCCAAAAATAATTAACGATCTGGATCAATACAATCAGGATATTAATCTAGTAGTTGAAAATGTTGAATGGCTAAAAGGGAATTTAGCTCCTATAAGAGATGGAATAGGCAAATTTGATTCAGTAATTTCCGTCGCTAAAGGAGTCAACACTTTTGTTGATTTTCCTGTTGTAGGTAACATAAGTATTAAATTAGCTTCAGCACAGATTCAAATTAATGAAATTGATAGTACATTATCTCGTTTGGAGGACTTAACCGTTATTCAAAAGGAGATCGGTGATTCTCATCAAAAGTTAAATTCATTATACGAAGAGTATCAAAAGGAAAAGGACATTGAACTGTTATTTCAAATTGAACAAGAATTAAACTCAAATTTGATTTATCAGATTGAAGATTTAAGAAGTTCTACAGTAGAAGCTCATAAAGTTCTTGAACTATCTTCAAGTGTGATAACTACAGTAAGTAAAACTAAATCTCTTTTTAGTTCAATCCAAGAAATGAGTAAAAATACGCTAGATGCCATTCAGTTTTGGAAAGAAGATGAAGGAAGTGCTGAAAATGAGGTAGAAAGTATCGAAGAAGATTTAGTTGCTTCTATAGATAAGATTGAAAAGCTGCCTGATGAATTAGCTAAGCGATCCAAGAGGAGTATTACGTCAATAAGCATTGTTCAAAAAGAGTTGCAGACTATAAAGATAGCACAAATGATTAGCAGTGACTAAAGAGGGGATAACCCTCTTTTTATTTTTCGCATTTAGATGGGTTAAATTGACTGTAGCACAAATAGTGGTGAAACTAAGAGTTGAAGTTTCACTAATAAAGAGTTTGCAAAGTGAAATTTTCTTACTAAGTAATAGATATAAAAAGGAGAACTAATTACAGTCCTCCTTTCTTCATTCTATGGTATTAATAAAATCTTACCTGTGCTCCTGCGACTTTCTAATAATTGATGAGCCTCTTGACCATCTTTTAATTTGTATGTGATAGGGGAGTGTATGATTAACTCTTCATTCTCAATCCACTTGAACAGCTGCATGGAACGGTTTATTCTTTCTGTTCTTGAAATAAGGACATTCCAAAGGTCACCACCTGTTAAGGTCTTGGAAGTATCCATTAACATCCTTGGATCAACGGGTTTAGGGTCGCCGCCAGCCATGCCGAAAAATACTACCGTACCGCCTGTTCTCGTTGCAGAAAAGCTATCCGATAAGGTAGAACCGACTGATTCGAATACGACATCTGCTCCATTCCCATGAGTTGCCTGCAGGATTTTGTCTGGCCAATTTTCGTTGTAGAGGAATACTTCTTCTGCTCCCGCTTTCAAAGCGATCTCTGCTTTATTTTTAGAAGATGTCAGTCCTATTGCTTTCCCGCCAAGGAGATTGACCATTTGAATTAACAGTTGCCCAACTCCACCTGCGGCTGCATGTATGACTGCCACATCTCCAGGTTTAATAGCGTAGCTGTCCCGGACGAGGTAGTGCGCAGTTAAGCCTTGCAGCAGAATGGATGCAGCAGTCTCGAAAGAAATCCTCTCTGGAAGCGGAATGGCTTTTTCTATTGGTACCGCCACAAGCTCTGCGTTCGCATAAGGAACATCAGCAAACCCGATTCGGTCACCAATCTTAACAGAGGATACTTCACTTCCAATTTTCTCGACGACCCCTGCACCTTCATACCCCAGAATATAGGGTGGCTGTCCGACAAGATGATAGTTACCTTTTCTCCGATAAATATCTGCAAAGTTCAATCCGATTGCTTTTGTTCTGACAAGGACTTCGTCTGGCCCGATCATTGGGTCGTTTACATCTTTATATTCTAAAACTTCTGGACCGCCAAATTGTCCAAATACTAAAGACTTCATTTGTAGACCTCTTTTCATTAAACTTATTTAAGCATCGCTAATACTTTTTTCCCAACTTGTTCATCCCTGGCGATGAGTGAGACCTTCCGCTGTATGTCAAAATCAGTAATCGGAATGGCTTTGATATTAGGGGAAAGCCCGTTCACGAATATTTCAGGTAAGATGGATATGCCAATATTTGCCTCGATAAAACCGAGTATGCTGTGACCAAATTCAATTTCTGAAGAAATGTTCAGAGTTGCGTTCCTCTCTGCGAATGCATGCTGGATTATAGTTCTTGCATCACAGGTTTCCAACAGCATCACAAATTCCTCCTCTTTTATCTCATCAAATGTGACAGAATCCTTGTTTCCGAATTCAGGATGCAGTTTATTGACAAAAAGCATAAATCCTTCAGAAAACACAAATGTGGAGTAGTAGGGGTGTTGGATGCCTTTTTCATCAAATAATGCGACATCCAAACTACCTTCATTTAATCCTGCTAATAAGTCCACATAACTATGGGAGATCTTTAAGTTGTAGTCAGAACGTAGTGTACAAGCGAGCTTCTTTGGCAAATAGGAAGTAGCAATGCTTGGCCATGCTCCAATCGTGATACCCATTAACCCCTGATCAACCGCTATAGCCTTTTTGACTGCGTTTATCTCCTTTATAATTTCTTTGCTCGCTGCCAGAAGAAGCTCACCAGCCTTGGTTAGTGTTACGCCCGTACTCGATCTATTGAACAAATTGGCTCCAATATCATTTTCAAGATTTCTTATTTGTTTACTTAGAGCAGGTTGTGTCATGTTTAGTATTTCACTTGCTCTGGTTAAACTCTTTGTTTCAGCTGTTGTTTGGAACGCTTCCAGCCATTCTATTCGCATTCTGAATCCCTCATAACGTTTGGTTATCACCCACAAACATAGTGGAAGTACCGCAATTTCTACACAGATGATAACCTATAGCAGTACCAAAAACAAATACATCTGCTTAGCAGCAAGTGATCAATATAGAAGGGAGTGAATTGCATGTTTATAGAAAAAAATGTAGTGAATGGAATTTGGTTTGAAACAAAAGAGACGATCAATATTCAAAATCCTGCTACTAAAGAAATTTTGGGCAGCGTTCCAAGGTCTGGAACCAAAGAAGCCGTGCAGGCTGTTGATGCTGCAGCTAATGCTTTAGCCCTTTGGTCCGGGACTACTGCGTACGAACGGAGCAGGCTTCTGAAGAAATGGCATGACTTAATAGAGGATAATAAAGAAGTTTTAGCCAGAATCATGACAATGGAACAAGGGAAGCCGCTAAATGAAGCGATAGGTGAAATAAACTATGCGAATCAATATGTGGAATGGTTTGCAGAGGAAGCGAAACGATTATATGGAGAGCTTATTCCATCGTCTTCAAGTGAAAAACGACTATTTGTGCAAAAAGTACCTGTAGGTGTGGTTGCGGCGATTACTCCCTGGAATTTTCCCGCCGCAATGGTTACCCGGAAATTAGCACCGGCTTTGGCAGCAGGCTGCACAGTCGTATTCAAACCTTCAGAAGAAACACCTTTTACCGCACTTAAATTAGCAGAGCTGGCAGAACAAGCCGGTATACCCAATGGTGTGATAAATGTTCTGACTGGTGACCCAAAAGAAATCGTTGGGGTTTGGCAAACGGATTCCAGAGTCCGTAAAATAACCTTTACGGGTTCTACGCCCGTCGGAAAGCTTTTAATGAAAGATGCAGCAGATACAATGAAGAAACTTTCATTAGAACTTGGCGGACAAGCACCATTTATCGTGACCAACAAAGCCGATATTGAAACTGCTGTCAAAGGAGCAATCCAATCTAAATTCCGCAATGGTGGACAGGCTTGCGTTGCCGCAAATCGTTTTCTCATTCAAGAAGATATAGCTGATGAATTTATTGCTCGATTTACAGTAGAGACAGCCAATCTTAAATATGGGGATGGTTTGGAAAAAGATGTGTTAGTTGGACCACTGATCAATGAAAAATCATTGATGAAAATAACGGAACACGTGAAGGATGCGGTCCGAAAAGGTGGAATCGTCTTAACTGGCGGCTCTGCTGTAATGGAGGAAATGGGGTATTTTTATCAGCCGACTGTTGTAAAAAATGCTTCTGACGACATGCTTTGTATGACAGAAGAAACCTTTGGTCCACTAGCGCCAGTATCAACCTTCAAAACAATAGATGAAGCGATTGAACGTGCGAATAAAACTCCTTATGGATTAGCCGCTTATGTGTTTTCACAGGATATGAAGGAAGCCTTATATTTGGTAGAGAGATTAGAGTATGGAGTAATCGGTTTGAATGATGGGTTGCCCTCTGCGGCTCAAGCTCCTTTTGGGGGATTGAAGGAAAGTGGGTTAGGCCGTGAAGGTGGGAAGCAGGGAATAAGTGAATATCTTGAAGAGAAATATATATCATTGGGTTCTATAAACTGATTTTAAAATTGGAGGAATTGAAAAATGACAAAACGTATTTTAATGGTAGTAACAACAGCGGATAAAATGAATGAGGGTCATGCAACAGGTTTATGGCTTTCTGAATTTGGTGAGGCTTATGTGGAATTTGCAAAGCAAAGTTATGAAATTACAGTCGCAAGTCCTAAAGGCGGAAAAGCTCCAGTGGATGACCGAAGCCTTGAAGGTGAAGTACCACAGGAAATCCTTGATACAGCGAAATATTTAGAAAATACAATGAAACTTGAAGATGTACAAGATGCATCTGCCTATGATGCTATTTTCATGCCAGGCGGACATGGTACGATGTTCGATCTTCCTGATAACACAAAACTCCACCAGCTTGTACGTGAAGCTTATGAGGCAAATAAAATCGTTGCAGCAGTTTGCCACGGTCCTGCCGGCTTAGTAGGAGTAACATTATCAGATGGGACCCCTCTAGTGGCTGGGAAAACCATCACTGCCTTTACAGATGATGAAGAGCGTGAGACAACACTTGATCGTTTTATGCCTTTCTTGCTGGAGACTCGCCTTCGTGAACTTGGAGCAAATGTGATTGTCAAAGGAAACTGGGCGGACCATGTCCAAGTGGATGGCAATCTAATTACAGGCCAAAATCCGCAGTCGACTGTTTCTGTAGCGGATGAAGTAGTAAAACAACTAAACAACTAACTAACATACAAATCAGGGCTGCATCTTGCAGCCCTAAATCTTAAATATAGAGGAGGATAAAGGAAATGAAAGCATTACTCCTTAAAGATAAGAATATGTGGCGTGAAATGAAGGTAGAAGAAATAGAAACCCCTATTCCTGTAGCTGGGGAAGTGTTGGTGAAGGTACATGCAGCAGGCTTGAACCCTGTTGATTATAAGACTGGAACGAACGGCAATCCTGCTTGAACTTTTCCTCACATCTTAGGCTTAGATGTAGCTGGAACCATTGAAGCATTGGGTGAAGGTGTAACGGGCTGGTCCATTGGAGACCGAGTCGTGTATCACGGAGATTTTAGGAAGAGAGGCGGTTTTGCTGAATACGCCATTACCACTGCTCATACAATTTCCCGTATTCCTGACTCTGTTTCGTTTGAAAATGCCACATCACTTCCAACGGCTGGTTATACTGCCTATCAGGCCTTGTTCCGCAAACTTCCGATGGAAAATATTAAAACCATTTTGATTCAAGGGGGAGCAGGCGGAGTTGGCGGATTTGGTGTTCAGCTGGCTAAACATGCAGGAAAGACAGTTATTTCTACTGCATCTGAACATAACCATGACTATGTGAAATCCCTTGGAGCAGACCACGTCATAGATTATCGAGATGAAGATGTCAGAGCTAGAGTGATGGAAATTACAAATGAGCGCGGTGTAGATGCAGTCCTGGATACAGTAAGCCGCGAAAGTGCTACGAATTCACTGGATCTCGTTGGGTATGGCGGACATTTGGCACATATTGCTGGGGCACCTGATTACACTCATATTAAACCATTCACAAAAGTAATTTCCTATCACGAAGTTGCTTTAAATGCGAACCATCACCAGAATGATGTAGCAGCTGAGGAAGACCTCGCGAAAATGGGCGATGAACTTTTAAAATTAGTAGCAGAAGGTAAAGTGGCTTCTCCGCTTGAAAGAACAATTTCTCTTGAAGAAATTCCACAAGCTCTTGAAGAACTTTCTGAACGTCATGTCAAAGGCAAAATCGTCGCTAAGATTTTATAAAAGTTGGTCGGAGAGAATAAAATGGAGAATATCGTCATTACTGCAATAATCAAATCAAAACCTGACTGTGAGAACGAATTATTTGAAGTCTTGCACCAAGTTGTACACCCTTCGCGGAACGAAAGCGGATGTATCACATATAAACTGCATAAATCCTTAGATGAACAGGGTGTATTTGTATTTTATGAAATATGGCAAGATGAAGAATCACTAAAGAAACACATAGAATCAAATCATTATAAAGCGTACCGACTACAAGCAGAACAGCTGATAGAAAGCAGGAACGTTCATCGTTTATTTTTGGTATAAAGAGAGTGCCCTGCGACTTTGCAGGGCATTTTTTCTGTCAGTTAATTTAGTAATAGGTGAATTTACTTGACTGAAGTGCGTTACAAACAGTGAGCAGTTTTTTTACTTTTTGTCGGTAAGACAACTGTAAAAATACTAAGCTAATTACTTTGCCAATACATTTATAGTTGAGCCGTATCATAAGTAAATGAGGTTTTAACCAAATACCTCTCTCTTAAGGTTAGGAGAGGCAAGAAGAAAAATTATGGAACTAGTATTGAAGTAAACGGATTGACAATTGTAAGAATTCTATTAAACTAAAATTAGTTCTATCCGCGAATTCTTCTTGTAACTTGCTACTTCTAAATTCTTATTTGCCGTTTGCAATTCTCCAGTTGATTTCATATTAATCCTCTTATTTTGTTGTAACCTACCACTTATAAACTTCATAGTTTCTCAAAAATCTGTCTCAATTTCATTGAGTGATTCATTAAGTGTTATAAACGTTTATGTTGTGAATATTCCTATAGTTAGGAGAGGGATGTATGGGATTTGAAGAAGAATACCAGGCCTTTTTGAATGCTCACTTACAGGCAAGAAGCGGTGAACGGTTTCGGCGCTTACAAGAAGGTCATAATCAGGCTGAACTGTTGTTTTTGAAGCAAGTTTGGTGGCCTTTATTTTATCATTTTAAGTACCTTCACCCAGAATATGAAGTCGATGATTTCAAGGATGGTAAAAGGTATTTGGATTTTGCTTATATTCGTCCCTCTATGCGAATTTGCTTTGAGATCGACGGGGGTATGGCCCTCACCTAAAGAACATAAGCAGATGGCAATTTTCCGACAACCTGGAACGTCAAAACCAGCTGGTGATTGATGGATGGACTGTGATTCGCTTCTCTTTTGACCAAGTGAAAGAGAAGCCGCGTAGATGCCAACAGGTTGTTCAGCAATTGATAGGCCGATGGCTGGGTGATGAATTGGACCAGACATCTCTGTCCTTGCTTGAAAAGGAAGTCCTTCGGCTAGTGATTCGAAAAGGAGAAGACATATCCCCAACAGAAGTCGAGAAGTATTTAAAGCTAAGTGACAAGACGGTAAAAAAAGTACTTTCTCAACTAGTCGAAAAAAAAGATGCTAATCCCTGCAACTGGAACCAAAAGGATCCGCTCTTATCGGTTAGGGAATCAGGTTAAGGACCCGGTCTGATTAATAGTCGGAAGAATTCCGCTTAATTATGAATTTTAATAAAAAATAGCTCAAATAGCCGGAGAAATTCCGCTTATTGACTCTAAAAACATAAAAAAGTGGTGTTTTGCTTTGCATAACCGGAAAATCTCCCCTTATTTCCCTCGAAATGAGCTCCATTCTGTATTTAGCCGGAAAATCTCCGCTTATTTTTCTTTTGCAGGATTCCATCAATCAAAAGAAAGAAAGAAGATGAGGAACCGTATCACAAATATCGGTAAAGCAGAGAATTGAAGTTGTGCTTTTAAAGAAGTACATGAATGTAAAAATTATCTTATTGAAAAGGAAAACAAAAAGAATTACCAATCTTATTAAAGTGGTAATTCTTTTTTAAAATTATTTATTAATTCTTTTTATCTCTTTCTTGCATTTTTCTAACATTATCTGAGTGATAAGGAGAACCATAAACTTCATTTACCACACTAAATGGGTTACCATCCAAGTCAAAGAAATCAAAAAATTTCATTCCGCCAAAATGATCAATCTCGGTAGTAACTATGCCATTTTTCTTAAAGTGTTGATGGACAGATTCAATATCATCCACAACAAAATTAAAATAAGAGTTCTTCTGGTCACCTTTGGTAATAAACTCAGTGGGCTGTGGGGAGTCCACTTTCACTAAAGCTAATTGTGTTGACCCAGTTGGTAAATAAAAGCCAGTACCGTCTCCCCAACTATCTATTATCTTTGCACCAAGAAATTTCACATACCATTCTGTCGACTTTTCCATGTCTGTAACTGGGATAAATATACTACCTACCTTAAACATAACCATCCTCCTCAAATTAAATTCTACCTTAAAACGGTTATAATGGTGTAAAAGTTACACATGCATCTAAATTTAATTAAGAAGGTGTTAAAACATGGTTTTTAATGATTTAGAGTTTGAGATTAATAAATTATATAGATATTGCTTAAAGTTGTCAGGTTCACCTTGGACAGCCGAGGATCTTGTACAAGAAACGATGCTAAAGGTGTATAAAATTAAACGTTCGGAACCGAATAGGGAGTTTACTTTCTCCTATTTATGTACTGTGGCTAAAAACAAGTTTATAGATGAGAAAAGGAAATATAAAGAAAGCATTCATTTTAATGAAGACTTATTCGGAGAGGAGTACAATTCCATAGATTACTACGGTTTAATTGAAATCTTACTTACGACCTTACCTTTGAAACAGTCTATGCTCGTTGCCTTAAAGGATGTATTTGGATACACTTCAAAAGAAATAGCTATAATGTTAAGAGTAAGTAATGAGTCAATTAAAACAGCACTCCATCGTTCTAGGAAGAAACTAAAACTAAAAACTAATATTTTGGAAAAGGCAACTCTAACTCCTAATCACGAAATTATTATTGCACTCTCAAAAGCAATACGGGAATCTAAGCCAATGCAAATATTTTTTTATTATCGACTGTTAGAATCGCAAAACTTTCATGTGAGAAGAAGTTCTGTGCATTCCGTATTACATGTTATAGACCCGGATGGGAATATTCTAGAAATTATATCTTAGTCACATGGACACTCACTTCAGCCCACTTTTGTAGCTGAAAAGAATCTATCTCCTTATTTTAGACGGAGGGATTCTGATACTACCGATTCAACCTGACGCATTTCCTTAATAGACATCACTCCAAACAAGCCAATTAGAGAAAAGATGACTGGAATGATGAATCCATAGAAATAGCCTTCACTCATACTGCCTGATACAGACTGAAAGTGATCCAATACTTTTCCGAAAAATCCTGGCAGTAAAACGGCACTTAGAAATCCGCCGGTATTCGCAAAACCAGATACTAAGCCAGATTCGCTGATAGGAAAGGATTGCCGAACGACAGCAAAAGTTAAGGCGCTTGCTCCAAATCCGAAGCCAATGATAAAGAAAAGCAAAATGAGCATGAAAAGTGGCGGATTGCCTTTGAATAAAAGGAATGCAGCCCAGCATGTTAAAACAATAAAATGAACAATCACATAAGGACGCTTAATTGTTCCAAGCATGCTTGAAAGCCAACTGGTTAGCGGGGCCCCGATAAGTGCCCCTATAAGACCAACCATGATAAGCTGACTGGCATCTGATCGAGTCATATCATACATATTCATCCCATAAGGCACGGCCCATGAACTGATAAAGCCCACATAGCCGCCAACAACCCCAAAATGGCAGAAAAATAAAGCCCATGCCTGCTTATTCAAACATATTCTTTTCAGTAACATCCTAACGTTTTGCCGTTGAATTTCACCTTTTACCGTTGCCGATCCATCATGAAAAAGTTGTCTTGGTTTCTTTACCAGCACAATATAAAGAAGAATTCCGGATAGACATAAAGCAATGCCCGCAGAAAAAAAGGCTGCTCTCCAGCCAAGTAAGTCAATCCAAGCGGAGAAAGGAACTGTCGCGAGAAGGAATCCAAGACTTCCCGTCATGCCCGCGAAACCAATCAATCGAACAAATTCCTTTACTTTAAACCATTGTCCTAAAATCAATACCATATTGACCCAAATAGTCGCATCTCCAATGCCCGTAAGGATTCTGGCAAAAAACAAGACAAACTCATGGGTCCCAAGACTGTAAATGATCGTGCCTAACCCAGTAACGATGGCTCCTATAATGAGAAAAAAATTCGGCCCAAACCGATCAGCCAAAATCCCCATCGGAATTTGCAAACTAGTATAGACAAGGAATTGCATACTTGTAAGCAACCCAATCGTTGTCGCTGTTACCTGGAAATCCTTCATCACCTGCTCGGTTATCAATCCCGGAGCTGTTCGCTGGCTCGACATTAATAAGTAAGTGAACAATACGGAAACAAATACAACCCACCGAAACCTGCTATTTTGTTGGTCCAATGATTTCTACTCCCGTCAGCTTTTACACTATATATATGGATATCAAGCAGCGGTAATGATAATTACTGAACCACCGAGCTTCTTCACGTTTTCTTTACGCAGTTAGGAGGGGGAGCAACACTGCCCAGTGTCTACTGCTTCTCTGTTAAGTACATTCCCAAAAAAATCGCATAGGATATTGTGATGAACTGGGAAGGGATTGAAAAAAATGTACTATGTTCCAAATGGTTATTTTAATCAATATTATGGACCGAATAATTACAATGGCAGACAGTCAGGTCAATGGGCTTATCCTTATGGAGCGCAGCAGGTCAACGGTTTTCATGCTTTCCGTTATCCGAACGGCAATGGAATGATTCCTTTAGCGGATTATGGACCCAATCCATATGTGGTAAATATCAATGAAGCAACGAAGCAAAATAACACGTATCGTACGGCTTTATGGACAGGAACACATTTACAGGTCACATTAATGAGCATCGAGGTTGGCGATGATATCGGTTTGGAAGTCCATCCTGATGTTGATCAATTTTTGCGGATCGAACAAGGTCAGGGGATTGTTCAGATGGGCAAGCGCAAGGATAACCTCACCTTCCAAAGTCCAGTCGTTGACGATTCTGCGATCATGATTCCAGCCGGAACATGGCATAATGTGACCAATACCGGTAATACTCCGTTAAAGCTCTACTCCATCTATGCGCCACCTAACCATCCATTCGGGACAGTCCACGTAACCAAAGCCGATGCAATGGCCAGTGAAGGTGGAGCGAACGGAAATGGAAATACGATTGTTTTTGGCAAAACTCCAGATCAATGGGTACAGCACACTGAATATTTAGTGCAGGAAGGATTAGAGGACGTTAAAAGGGGAATCAACGCTACGCATATTCTTCAAGAATTCATTCTAATGGGAGTCCTGGTAGGGAAGGGGTATACTCCTGAAAAAGCATATGAAACAGTGGAAGAGTGGGAGCGTTCCGGAAAGTCGCAACTTCTTCTGCAAAGCAAGAATATGTAAGATAAAAAAGTATGGGGGACATGGGGGCAATGGTTCTCATGTCTCACTTCATGTCTGGGGGCAGCAGCCATTCCTGTGGTGGCAATGGACCATCTAAAACAAAGACCCTTGTCCCTCTAAGGTTAGCATATATTTAATCAAACGTTTGATTAAGAGTGAGGAGCGTTAGAATTATCCCCATGTCTCCTCACGTTCATGGAAATCAATGAGCGGAGATGATGCTGTTCTCACTTTTTTTGAATGTTCACGACATAGGTTAGCTACATGGGGACGGTTCTTAAGTCTCATGTATAGTAAAAATATGTAAAAAAATGAGACAGCCGATCCGTCCCACTGTCTATGTGACAGCTTTCAGGTTGCGGAGCTCAAAGCTGTCAAGAAAACGTAGTTATTGTGACAGGTTTCAGGGTGCGGAGCTCAAAGCTGTCAAGAAAACGTAGTTATTGTGACAGCTTTCAGGGTGCGGAGCCCAAAGCTGTCAAGAAAACGTAGTTATTGTGACAGGTTTCAGGTTGTAGAGCTCAAAGCTGTCAAGAAAACGTAGTTATTGTGACAGGTTTCAGGTTGTAGAGCCCAAAGCTGTCAAGAAAAAGCAGTTATTGTGACAGGTTTCAGGGTGCGGAGCTCAAAGCTGTCAAGAAAACGTAGTTATTGTGACAGGTTTCAGGGTGCGGAGCTCAAAGCTTTCAAGAAAACGTAGTTATTGTGACAGGTTTCAGGTGCGGAGCCCAAAGCTGTCAAGAAAAAGCAGTTATTGTGACAGGTTTCAGGTTGCGGAGCTCAAAGCTGTCAAGAAAACGTAGTTATTGTGACAGGTTTCAGGGTGCGGAGCCCAAAGCTGTCAAGAAAAAGCAGTTATTGTGACAGGTTTCAGGTTACGGAGCTAAAAGCTGTCAAGAAAACGTAGTTATTGTGACAGGTTTCAGGTTGCGGAGCCCAAAGCTGTCAAGAAAACGTAATTATTGTGACAGATCTCAGGTTGTAGAGCACAAAGCTGTCAAGAAAACGTAATTATTGTGACAGATCTCAGGTTGTAGAGCCCAAAGCTGTCAAGAAAACGTAGTTATTGTGACAGGTTTCAGGGTGCGGAGCACAAAGCTGTCAAGAAAGTACTAATGCTAACATTAGTGCTGGTGAACAGCTAAAAAATGGAGAGAGCCTAAATTGATGAAATGTAGGAAAGGTATGTTGAAGAAGGGTTTGTTGTTTCAGGTGTTGAAAAATGTATCTAGAAGGAAATAATTCTAGAAGCATATTGGCAGGAGGAATGAGAGTGATGCAGATAAGACCGAAATATGAAGATTTCCCATTAAAGACATATGACAAGATCAGGTATGCAGATACGGATCGTCAGGTACATGTAAATAACGCACTTTTTTCAACCTTCCTGGAAACGGGAAGAACGGAGCTCCTCTATGCAAAGGAGCAGCTTCATGCTGAAAACGCCTCATTTGTCATAGCAAGAGTCTAAAGCTGGACTTAATATCTGAAATACGGTGGCCCGGAACAGTTGAGATTGGCAGTGCCATTACAAGAATTGGAAACAGTTCCTTCTCTTTGTTTCAAGGAATCTATCAAAATGGCAAGATTGCTGCAGTGGCAGATACCGTCTCATCGTGCAAATAGACGACCAGACTAGAAAATCTGCGCCACTTTCCTCTGATTCAAAAGAGCGATTAAAGGATTATTTAGTTGAAATAGAAAAATAGAAATGAAATCGAAACATGGGGCGATTTTTAGTGTGATAGAAAGCGGAATCGTCCATTATGTATTACTGATGCAGCCTTGGCCTCACAAAACTGTGCTTTGGCTGCTGAAGATATATCCTAACTTCCATTTTGTGGTATCGTTAAATTAGAGCAGTTTTTTTGAAGATGGTGAGGAATTTAGACTGTGTAAAGGAGATGGGATGGTTTGGTGTACAACGGCAGAATACAATCATTTTTAGAAAATGAAGTGAGTGATCAAGAGTATTATGATGGAATCATTGACTTCAATCTGGTCTGGCAATATCAGATGCGGAGAATACGAAGGGAATCAATTTGTCATTCAAAAGGTGGACAAGGATAATTTTATTTTATTTGAAGAATATGTGATTGATGGAAAAAGAGAGGTTCATAATGCTTTTTCCCTTAATAAAAGCAAATTAATGAAATACATCAATGATTATGCACATGTGCAAGGTTTCTCATTGAAGTATAAATAGTGACTGCAGGAGGAAGTATTTCGCCTTTGAAATTCGGGTCGAGAACCGTTGCTGTGTCCCTATAAGCTAAGTGAAAGGATGCATAAAAATAAATGAGATTATTATACTTTTTCGGCAGTATGATCGTTGTTCCTTTCTTGCCATTTTTATATTTTCAAGGAAAAAGAGTCAGAGCAAGTACGCCCCGGTTACCAGAAGCGGAAGGAACCCAAGGCATGGTGAAACTTGAAGGTGATCAGGAGTTTCGCGTTATTTTTCTGGGGGAAAGTTCGATTGCCGGTGTGGGGGTTCGTCATCATGAAGAAGGGTTCGCGGGTGTTTTTGCTAAAGAAATGGCAGAAAAAACGAATGCGACAGTCCATTGGGAAGTGTATGCCAAAAGCGGGTATACTGTAAAAAAAATCAGAGAAAAGATTGTACCGGTAATTCCAGATCGCAAAGTGGACTTGATTGTGATAGGCCTTGGGGCCAATGATGCCTTTACCCTTAATAATCCATGGTCATGGCAAAAGCAATCAGAGTATCTAGTGACTGATTTGAGGTCAAGATTTGAGGATGTACCCATCGTGTTTGCCAATATGCCGCCGATCAAAGACTTTCCGGCATTTCCACTTTTAATCAGAGTGTTCATCGGGAATTTGGTGGATATTTTGGGGAATGAATTGTTGACTACTGCCTCAAAGTTCAATGGAGTCCATTACAATGATCAAAAAATCCGGCTAAGAGATTGGCGAACAAGAATGAACCTGAAATCAGAGGATTTCTTTAGTGACGGAGTTCATCCCTCAAAGCTAACATATGGCTTATGGGCTAGTGAATTATCTGCCTTTGCTTGGGAGAAAGCGGGCCTGAGGGAAAAAGGAACCGTTTCGGTCATTCGGGAAAAGTAAACGTCATTTAGGTGGGGGACATGGGGAAAGTTCAAGAGAAACTTTGGGACGGCAAGACGTCCCTGTGCCTTAAAATAAAAGAAAAAGACCATCGAAATGGTCTTTTTCCTACTTATAGGTAATTCTTTAATGTCTCCTTAAGAGTCCCTCTTGTTTCTGTATCTTTTTCAAAAAGAATCCCTCCATGAATCATTTTTCTGACAAGGTCTGGACGGAGCCCGGTCAGAATGCCTTTGCAGCCCATCATAGCCACTCCAGTCAAGATCTTTTGAAAGTAGTCGATAACATCCTTATCCATCATGGCTACACCTGATAAATCGATAACTAAATTTTGGAACCTTGTGTTAGCTATTTCGTTTAAAACTTTCTCTTCAATTATTCTAATCCTGAAGGAGTCAATGGTGCCGATTAGAGGTAAAACAGAAACAGTCTCACTTACAGGAATGATTGGTACAGACAAATGTTCAACCATTTCTCTTTGCTTATGGAGCATTTGATCTTTATATTTTGAGTAGCTGAGAAAGAAGTTGTTCAGAAATTGGTCTATTTGTTCGTTTATGAATTCTTCCATTTCATAAAAATCCTTTTTTCCATCAGTCAGGTTCTTTTCTTCATCAATTTCCCCAATGATCTGCCAAAAAGTTCTTCTGATTGCTTGAACCCATTCCAATTTTAAAGACAGAGTTAGAGAATGTCCTGCCCAGGCAATTCCCTCCTCCTCTGCAAAAGCGATTAGATCTTTTTCATTTTGATCAATTATGAAGAAAATTAACTTCTTGGCGTTTTTTAAAAGGTCAATGTTTCCTTTTTCTAAAATCTCAGTGATCTTCCCCGAAACATTCACTGCTTGAGAAAGTAAATTCTCTTCAAATATCGCCCCATTATCATTAAAGTAGTTCTTTATTTCTTCTCTTAAAATAATAATGTTATTCAATTTCCCTTACCCCCGTAGTGATAACTTAACAATCGATATTACATACCCTGTGAGACGATTTTTAAACCAAATTACCTAGAAAAATCATTAGAAATTTTTAGGGAGTACGCAGGCGTTATCTCTCAGAATCGTCACTGTATCTACTCAACATCTCAGCCAAAAGTTGTAGATAGATTACACCATTCTTCCGAGGAGATTGCTTTATGGTTTTCTTATACTAAAGATAAGATAATCACAGGAAGGTGTTCAAAATGAACCATTATATATGCAATACTTGCGGTGTCCAATATTCCCATTCTGCTCATGCTCCTGAAACCTGCTTGATTTGCGCTGACGAAAGACAGTATATTCATCCTGATGGACAGTCATGGACAACGCTTCAACAAATTATAGATTCAGGGAAATATCAAAATACCATTGTCCAGGAAGAGGAAGGACTGTACAGCCTTACCACGACTCCTTCGTTTGCGATTGGGCAGACAGCCTATTTAGTTCAGAATAAAGGGTTCAACTTGTTATGGGACTGCATCACCTACCTGGACGAAAAAACAGAAAATGAAATACATTCCCTAGGAGGAATCGATGCCATCGCATTATCCCATCCGCATTATTATTCGACACAGGTGGAATGGGCTGAAAAATTCGGAGCAAGCATTTATATTCACGAAAACGATCGCCAGTGGGTCACCAGGCACAGTGACAGGATCATATTCTGGTCTGGTGAATCCCTGGAGCTTGAGGGTGGTGTAACCCTGCATCGTTTGGGGGGGCATTTTAATGGGGGAAGTGTTTTACACTGGGAAAATGATGTGAACAAGCAAGGGGTCCTGCTTACTGGTGATATTATTACAATAGTGGCCGATCGACAATGGGTCAGTTTCATGTATAGTTACCCAAACCTTATTCCATTGCCAGCCGTCAAGGTTCAGGAGATGGCAGCTCAAGTCAGCGTCCTGAATTTTGACAGACTATATAATGCCTTTCATCGTGTCATTAAGGAAGGTGCCCATCAGTCTGTTCAAAAATCCGCTAAGAGGTATATTGAGGCTTTGGAGGGGAAGTTCGTTCATATAAACAATTAAAATCATTATATAAAATAACGCCTGGTTGATCAAAATAGGCATTCAATGGAGCGAGGGGACGGACCTTATGCTCCTTTTGTTCATTTGATGATTTACTCTGTAAGTAGCATACCAATTAGTAAAGTGAGAATGAACATTACCATGCTGTTAGTTTATATACTCAAACGCCTGCCTGAAAATACTGTGTTAAATTTGATGGGAATGGAAAATTTCCAAACATAAAATAGATGCATCAGCAGAAAAAAGTCTGGTTCTTGAATAAATACCAGCGAAAGTATAATAAGCGGAGTTTTTCCGGTTACATTCAAAATGGAGTACGTTTTCGACTAAATAAGTGGAGTTTTTCCTCTTATGCCAAACAAAATTCAGCCATTTAGCTTTTTTTGAGTCAATAAACGAAATTTCTCCGTCTATTTCGTCTATTTTCAGTGTAATTTACTTATTAAGCGGAATTTCTCCGACTATTTTCCGTCAGGGAATTTCTTTAAACACTCCCCATCTTAAAATGAAAGTGTAATTCCAATTATAATGACTTTGAATGATAAAATTCAGAAGTTAAAAAGCATGATGATTTAATTGCTAATCATCATGCTTTTTTCTACTTTTATGTCCATTGGCAGGGAAAGCCTTTATTTTGTTTTTCACTATTCTTGAACTGTCCATATGTCTTCCATTGATACCATTCTAGCCCATTGAAATTAGAATATACTATTGCTAGTAGTCTATAATTATAGATTATTGGAACATGAATCATGTGGATGTTGGTACGATTTATCTATCATGCTCGTAATGTCTGAATAGTATTTTATAAGTCTGGTTGTTTAAAGACTTAAGCAGATATAAACAAAAGTCTTCTCTCATCATTATATTGGTCCCAGAATGGCCTGCATCAGGTTCAACACCAAGGAGCAGCTATTGTTGGAAAAGGAAGACGCTTCAGGTTTCAGGCTTCTGATTAAACGAGAGGTGGGTGCAGCGAAATGTGGAAAAGATTAAAAGGACTTCACCATTTGAATGGATATGCTACGTTATTTTTGTTCATAAGCGGAATCTTGCTTTTCATTCCTTCATTACGGGGGCCGCCGCTCGCTTCATACCGTGTGATGTTGAAGGATGTCCATATTTGGATCGGTTTTGCAACGGTTGCCTTCCTTTTGCTTTATTTCCGCTATTTTGCTTTCCACTACAAAGTCATAAAAAAACAACAAGGGAAGAAACGGAATCTTGCGATGGTGATTGGATTGATCATTGGCTGGATTATTAGCGGTACGGTTCTAACTTTTCAAAGGAGTCTTCCTGAAGAACTCGTTCAAGCTTCATTGATCGTACATGATGTATTCACCTGGATGGGTCTGCCGGTCATCCTTTTCCACTCAGTGACTAGGTCAGGATGGTTTAAGAAAAGATCAGGTCAACTGCAAGAGAAAAAGAAAGAACTATATGCCTTCAGCCGCAGAGGGTTTTTCAAATACGGCATTGTCACTTTGCTTGCGATCTTTTTGGGTCCATCTATATATAAATGGCTAAAACAAGTGATGGATGATGGAGGATCGACACTGCAGGAGGTGGCGCTGAACAGCACAAATGAGCTTTCGCCCCTGCCAATTCCCGCCACGCAATCCTCGCCTCCCATTGGCGGAGGGTATGAAGGCAAATTCCGGATTTATACAGTGACGGAGACACCGGTTTTTAACAATGGAAATTGGAATTTTGCAATTGATGGACTGGTTGATGAACCAGTGTCGTTGTCATGGGAAGAATTCGTCAAATTGAAGAGGACAGTCCAGGTCAGTGATTTTCACTGCGTTACTGGATGGTCCGTGCTTCATGTCACGTATGAAGGCATCCTGCTGAAAGATCTCATGAAGAAGGTAAAGCTGAAAGAGAACGCCTCCCATCTGAAATTTTACTCGGGCGACGGTGTCTATACGGACTCATTGTCCCTTGAACAGGCAGCCTTGGATGATGTCATGGTCGCTGTGCTCATGGATGGAGAGCTGATTCCGTCAGACTATGGAGGCCCCGTCCGGCTGATTGTCCCCAAAATGTATGCCTATAAATCCGTGAAATGGCTTGTCCGAATCGAAGCTATTGATCATGCTCATGAAGGTTACTGGCAAGTGAGAGGATATGATACCGACGCATGGGTCGGATCATCAGGCACAACTTGAGCTACTCTTGAACAGAAAGATGGAGCACGTACAATAAGGCAGCAAACAGGGAGCAAGGGTGACGGACCTTTTGCTCTTTTTTTCGTTTTTGTTTTTGGAAGCAAAAGGTACGTCCCTATGCTTACAGTAATTGTTTTGTTTGAAGCAAAAGGTGCGTCCCTATGCTTACAGGATTTCACGAAAACAGAAAGTTTGGTACAAAGTAAATCATCCGTGAATGGGAACGCCATTGATCCAAATCATAAAAATTAGATATTATATGAGTTGTAGGAAAATATACCCAACGGTGCACAAAAAGTGATAAAATAAAATTAATAAATAGTGCGAATTCCGGAGGATCTATGACTATAGAAGAGCTACGCAAAAAGAGGATGGATTTAAGTCGAAACACCGACCTCACACTAAGCAACATCACTACGATTGCTGAAGAATCTAAACGAGTGGCAGGGGTGGCAAATCAATCCCAGAAACTTTTACGAAAGTTATCACTTGAATTTGAGCATCAAACAGGGCTGAATGGTGTGGACTTAAGCTTTCTCTTCTTTGCTACTGCCCTTCAATGTGCTCGACAATACTTGCTGACTCCGTTTCAAGAACGGTTAAATGATAAAGAGGCTGCAAAGAAAGTGAAGAAGCAGCAGCCGAAAGAAACGAGCAACCGGATTCATCAATGGTACTGGCCATCACTGGAAGAAATCCAAACAAGTCCTGTCCCTTATGACGCTATTTATGGGGCAAAAGAATTTGATTTAGGTTTCAACGGACATAATCATCGGTACAAGACACTGGGGCATGATCCCTTGCTCGGTTGGGTTTTTGGCCTCGCAAATATTGTGACGAGCACAATGACCACCTGGGATTTTCAGTCCTTTCATATCAAAACTGGTCTGACAGCCAATCTCCATCGGCGGGACAAGATTAGCAATAGAGCAGATACCGCAAAAGTCTTTACATATACAAAAGAACGCCTGCTTGATGATGGAACAGAAGGGAAAAATGCCATGGGGGTCGCATTGTTTAAGCATGCGATCCACCTACAATCCGATCAATATTCGAAGGCAGGTCTACCGATTCCAGCCCTTAGTACCCTTTCTCCGCAGCTTTCACAAAAGGCGGCCGAGTATGGAGTGGATATGGGCAATGTCGCAACGGTTGGGAAGCAGGCTTCGCTGTCGATCCTAATTAACTCTTTGATTGCAACAATCCACGCCCTGTATTATGATCCATCCAAGTATTCATCCTGGTCACTATATGAAGTGAAAACAAGGAAAATACTAAGCTATTCGAATCTGATTGCTTCAAGTAGCAATCTACTATATGTCGGAGTCAGTAAAGATGTGAAAAAACTAGATATTGGAGGCCTCCTCGTCACATTATATCGCTTGGTCTCTGATATTGAATATATCCAAAAAATTAAAGAAGAGTTTGTATTCGGCGGATTCAATGACCTCATTCGTGGAAAAGGATATGACTTTTAGGAGTGGATGAACAGTGGGTTTTAAACGATTTGTGAAGAAAAGTCTCGTCCCGTTCTATAACACTAGAGACATGGTTGATAAGGTTCAGACATACGGTTTCATTGATGGAATTAAAGAAAAGTTACGAGAGGACTTCTTAGAAGACACACCAGGTATCAGCCATATCTACAATGCGGGAAGATATGATGGAAAAATAGAAGGCTATGTAAAAGCCTCTAGGGAGTATGAGCAAAAACTGCTCGACCAAGCAGCAGCCTTCCTTGACCAAAAAGAAGTATTCGAAGACCAAAAAGAACAATACGAACAGCTTCTTCAAGAATATGAAGATTATATTGAAGAAATGAGCGGAAAAGAACACCTAAGCAACGAAGAACAAAGTGCCCTCAACCAAATCATGATTACCGAGCGCGCCCTATCAAAGTTAGTATCTTAGCAGAAGAGCAATAGACTGATAGGAAAGCCGACATGTAGTCTCATGAATAGTTTCATCCATGTCTCATGCCTTCTTTTTAACCTTCGAACGCTATTCCTTGGAACAGGGGGTTTCCGAATGGGACATGGAACCCCTCTGTACTACTCTTTGGTCCTATGATTCTTCGATCTGATTAGTAAAGCCTGTTTGTATATCCTTCATTTAATTCTTTTGCGACTTGTTCAGCGGTCGTGTTTGGCAGCTTTGCGTGCGCAACTAGCATGTTGGGGACAGAGGGAAGGGCTTCTGTCTGTAACCAGGAGTCCGGCTGCCATAAGTTTGATCTGATAAATGCCTTAGCACAATGAGCGTAACATTCCTCTACTTCTACTAAAATACCAAACAATGGAGTCTTTCCATTGACCACTGTTTTTTTCGAGAAGGTCAGCATCACGGCAGATATAGGCTTTCCCGTTGATTCTTAAAGTTTCACCCAGCCCCGGTATGAAAAAGAGCAGCCCGATATGTGGATTGGTAATAAGGTTATGAACGGAATCCATTCTGCGATTTCCAGGCCGTTCTGGGATAAAAAGATGCTTTTCATCAAGTACTGTCACAAACCCGGGAGCATCGCCACGCGGTGAAACGTCACAATGGCCGTCAGCGTGAGAAGTCGACATGGATAAAAAGGGGAGACTTCAAGATAAAGTTTTTACAATGATCGTCAATAAACGAAATCACTTTATTTGCAGCCCTTAGGCTCGGTTCTCCAATAGAAGAACGAAACTCTTCAAATTCTTCCTGTGTTGAGATGATATTTTTATAGTTTGATAGCATGTTATTACCTTTCATATTGGGTATTTGTAACAATGTTACCATTTATTTAATTTAAGTGCATCACTTCCAGAGATGGAAATATGGGACGCACCTTTTGCTTCTGTTTTTCAAGACATAAGGATGGTCCTTGTGTCTTGATGAAAATTAAAACAGGTACATATTAGAAACGTGGGGACGGTTCTTCTGTTTTAGTAAATTGCCTATTTTAACAATTTATGAAACGCCAGAACCGTCCCTGTGTTTTGGGAGTCCAAATAAAAGTTGAATGGTGCTTAGATAATTTAAGGGAAGCTAAATTATGCTTCCCTTTAAATATGATTTGGGACATGTAGGTGAAATTAACCAGAATACAGCATTTTTTTGTACAGATGAACCATCACCATGAATGTCTCCAAATAATTAATCATCTATTACTGCGGTTCCTTGTTCACGTGATTTTTTTAAAAATGTATGCATATGATTTATTTCTTCATCGGTATGTCTTGCCCATGAACCTAATTCAGCTATGATTTTCAAAGGAGATTTAGACCTATACGAACGCGTTGGGTTTCCGGGGAATTTTTTGTCAGTTAAGTTCGGATCATTTTCAAAATCACCTAAGGGTTCTACAATGTAAATTCTTTCTTTTGATTGAGATGTTGCTAATTCAGCACCCCATTTAGCTGCATCTAATGTTGCAGTGAAATATATATAATTCGATTTTTTGTCTTGGTAATTTGATAAGTGCTGCGGTTCTAAAAAATCTCCAATATTCAGTTCTGCTTTAGTACCGTGAAAGAAAGGACCATTATCTAAGACCGCTTTTATGTCATTCATACTGATACACCTCTACTTTTTAGGGATTTGTATATAACAGTATAAGACAGGAATTTTAGAAAATGTAGTCTATAAACAATATATAATTAGTCGTATAATGGAAGTAGAGAGTATGTTGTCGGAGGTTTGGACCCGGTAAATTCCATTATGCTTAACGGTACAGTTCAACTGCGATGAAAGTCGCTGTCACGAAGGTAATCCATGAGGGGGATTACCTTTTTTCTTGCTAATGATTTGAACGACTAAACCAATCAATAATACCCATACTATGAACGCTGCTGTCGCTAAATCCATGATCTCACCTCCGTTCGCTGGAGGATTGATCGCCCAAACCTTAAATTTGTACGAAAGTGGTGGAGACAGCTCAATTCTATATTTTCAGTACGTTCATTGTTTCCTAAATGAGACATGGTTCCTGCGTAAAGTAAGTAGCTCAGTCTTTTTCTAATTAGCTAAAACATGAAAAAGAGCAAAGGGTACGTCACAAAATCTATTATTTTGCTGCGTTTATAGCATAGAGTTTTAACTCTTCATTGCTTTGAGGAAGAGTCACGTATCCTTCAAAATCCATACCAAGCTTTTCAAGGAGTTTTGAGGAGGATGCATTGTCTTTGGTTGTAATAGCCACGATCCGATCCAAACCTAGATTATAGGCATATTCCAATGTTCCTTTTGCTGATTCAAAGGCATATCCATTTGATTGATATTCTTCAAGAAAGGCATATCCAATATCCACATCCTCCAGCCCATCCCGTTTAATCAAACCGCATAGACCAACCGGCAGTTGGCTTTCTTTTAGTTCAACCATAAAAAGACCGAAACCTACTCGTTCATACATCTTTCTTGGCCCGATCAAAATATAGTTCATAGCATCCTCAAGCGACCGAATGCCTTTATCTCCGATATATTTCAGCCATCCTGGTTCATTCAGCAACTTAAAAATAAACTCTTGATCACTGACTTCTAGCCAGCGGACTTTCAAACGTTCCGTCTCAAATACTAGCAAAAGGCATACCTCATTTCATAAAAAAGATCAGTTTAGCACCATCTTATCATTATAGAAAGGTCTCGAGTCGAAATAGAGTCTCCTCGTAGAAGCGCGTGGACGTGCCTATGAGACAAGGGGACGATTCCGGCGTCTCGTTAATAGAAAAAGTATAACCAAGTAATCTCTACTAGCACAGTCTCGTACGGCGTGTACTCAAACAAGAATACTTGATGCATTTCTATGATTATTTCGGTTCACGATTGAGACGAGAAAACCGTCTCTGTGTCTCTGTGTTTACTTTTTTAAATTTTAAAGGAAAAGTAGTTGACACTGAAAATAAATTTATGGTATTATTAAAAATTTGTTAAAAAATAATATATGTGTTAAGGTTAAGAAGGTTACCATATATGGAGGTGGATTATTTGTTTCAAATTGACGATACCATTGTTTATCCAATGCACGGTGTAGGTATAATTAAAGCTATAGAAGAAAAGGAAATCTCAGGGGAAAAGCAACAGTATTATGTCATAAAAATGTTAATCGGTAATATGCAGGTCATGATTCCTGTGGGTAAAATATTGAGTTCAAATATACGGCCTGTTACTGACATAAGTGCAATAAAACACATCATGAACATTTTCCAACATGGAGAATCTGATCGTTTACTGCCGTGGAAACAAAGGTATAAACTGAACACGGACAAAATTAAAACAGGTAAAATACAAGAATGTACTGAAGTTGTACGTGATTTAATGCGTATAAAGAAAGAAAAAGCACTTAATACAAGCGAAAAGCAAATGCTAGATAACGCACATAAATTTTTGATCAGTGAACTGGGATTAATTAAAGGGATTACTGATCATCAAATAAAAAGTTTCTGTTAAGGTTTCTTTCATACATTTCCCGAAAATATTCTTTTCCAAGACATTCAACTTCTCCAACTCACCTGTAGACCATGAACCTCTTTTGTTTTTTTCTACAATCTAATCCATTTTTATTACTTGAATTTCCTTTACGAACGTTTGAAGTTTCATCAAAAACTCGTTAAAATAGTCACTTGATTTTTGCAATCCTGATTCACACTGGCACGGACTAGGAGCCGTAAGGATGAAAGAGAGGTAGGGCTTTCATTGTTTTAGGGATACAATATATTATATACCGCGACAAGGGGACTGTTCAGGCATCTCGTGAATTGTAAGGATTTAACGCGAAGACTGAAATGAACTTTGTCCCCACTTCTTTTTATCGTTGTATGGCAGGGCTTAACTAAGATTTCTTAACTATTTCGGTTCCTGAATGCGACATGAGAACCGTCCCTGTGTCTTCCATTGTGATCGACTTTCATCGCAGTTGAACCGTAACGTTCTCATCCTGCTAAAGTCCCTTGCAATTTTTCCTGAATCTTGTTATTCTTAGGTAGAATTATTTTTGTTCGGTGTAAAGTTCGACTCTTCGTTCTAATGATCACTTTGGGCAAGGATAGTAATACAATGTGCATTAGCACTAGGAGGCAACAAACATGGAACAAGGTACAGTTAAATGGTTTAACGCAGAAAAAGGTTTCGGATTCATCGAGCGCGAAGGTGGAGAAGATGTATTCGTTCATTTCTCTGCAATCCAATCTGAAGGCTTCAAATCATTAGACGAAGGTCAAAAAGTTACTTTCGACGTTGAGCAAGGTGCACGTGGACCTCAAGCTGCTAACGTTCAAAAAGCTTAATTTTGATATAGCATACCGAAACAGACTCCAAAAGGGTCTGTTTTTTTATTTTCAAAAATAACAGCAATAAAAAACCCCTACTCAACGAACGAGTAGGGGCATGGAACCGGTAAAGTAAAAAATTTAAAGCAAAAGGTTATTTACATTATAACACAACAATCTCATAATCAAATGATTAGCAGAAATTTAGCAAGTGCATGATAATGACAACATCGAAGGCACACAATTGGAGGAATGGATGATGAAATTTCCAAACGACGCGGATGGAGAAGCATTGCGCAGTTTGTTTAATGAAGGTGTCAGTTTTAAAAAGCCGCAGCCAGTCGAGTTTTTTATAGCTGTGCCGGATAAGGCAACTGGCGAAAAGCTTCTGCCCGTATTGAAGGAAGCAGGCTTTCATGGCTTACTCGATCAGGATGATGAGACAGATGAGTGGGCTTGCAGCTGCTCGAAAAGGATGCTCCTTAACCATAGCGAATTAAAAAAAAGTGCAGGAAAAGCTGGATAAAATAAGCAAGCCTTACGGCGGCCATTCTGATGGCTGGGGCGTATTTATTGAATAAAATGCAGGTGATGACATGGTCCATACATTTTTGGGTGAAACAATCGGGTATGATGTGATTTATAAAAATCGGCAAACAATCGGCATTTATATGGATTTGTACGGCCATGTCGAAGTCCACGCTCCTAAGGGGACCTCAGATGCAAGTGTGCTTCAAATCCTAGAAGGCCAATGGGACTTGATCCTGCAAAGGGCGAAGGAAATGAAAGAGCGGGCCTCAGCCGGTAGGGAAAAAGAGTACGGACCAGGCGGACAGTTTCTATATTTGGGGAGGCTCTATCACATTCTGATTTCCCAGGATGCAGATATCGAAAAAGACAATGCCGTGTTCGAGGCAGACAAGCTCCACGTATATGTGAAAGAGCAAAATGAAGAGAGCATCAAACAGGCTTTGAAGCGATTTTACTATCAGCAGTGCAAGGCATTAGTCGAAAAACGGGTTAAATTTTTTCAAAGCGAATTCAAAATAAAGCCGCGCTCGATTCGAATCACGGACAGTAAGGCGAACTGGGGAACGTGTGATTCCATGAGGAATTTGACATTCAATTGGAAGCTGTCCATGGCACCAATGGAAGTGATTGATTATGTTGTCGTCCATGAAATGTGCCATATGGTCCATATGAATCACGACCGTTCATTTTGGCGGCTTGTCGGAAAAATCATGCCTGAATATGAACGGTATGAGCGCTGGCTCGCTGTGTCGGGGTGGAGGATGGAGGTTTAGTGTAGCGGGGGTGACAGATCCTCTCAGCGGAGCAAAAAACTTCAAAAATATTACTTTTACTAAAAAGGGATAGATGAATATTCTTTTCTGTTGGAATCGGTAAGTTACATCATCCCCTTCCTCATGTTTATATTCATACTGGCATTTGCAAAGAAGCTTGCTTCCAACAAAGTATTCCCGGAGCAAAATCAGATACATTATATGTCATGTTCAACCTTGGAAACGTGGGGGTGGTTCTTCCATATCAGTGGATAGCATATTTTAACAATTTATGAAACGCCAGAACCGTCCCTGTGTTTTTCCCCTGTGTTTTTTCATGAATGACTTACTGGAAACGCAAAGAAAGCAGTCGAAAAACGAGAGTTGATCTCTCAGTTTTCCAACTGCTTTGCATTTGCATTAGGCAGAGCAACCATGCTCTGAATGTAAGTACACTCTTATTATATCAAGTGTATATCTATTTTTATATGCGTAATTCTAGTGCAAATCTACTTTGAAACAAAAAAACAAGAGAGAAATGCCTCTCTTGTTTCTTGACAACTACAGCTTTCCGAAGAAGTGACGAATTTCCATTTGAATTGCACCATTCTTATAGACAAAAAGTTTGTCCATGTACCAATACTTCTTAGAGTAGTCGTAATAATGCTTGTAGGTTAATTCATATGTGTAACTTCCAAATGTTAACGCAATTAAACCTGCGGCAGCTCCAATTAATGCCGCAGCTTTTACATCCGGTTTCCTCTCAAGGAAGGATTGTGCCAAAGCGGAAGCAATTGCTAGCTGAGTTGCTAGACTATAGACATGAATTTTCATATTTCTGCTATATGAATGTACGTACATTCCTGATCCTACATCAGATGGACCAATCGTGTATTTTGAATAATAAGGCATAATAACGTTTGGGTCATCTTCCAGGATGACTGTTCCTTGTTCCGACTGGTCAGTACCTTCCTTTTCCTTAATGGTTGCTACTAACTTTCCGTCAAAATACGCATCGCCAGTCTTTTTATTGTAACGAGAAATGCTCGTTTTTCTTTCCCCATTCTCTTCGTATGTAACTTTCATGATGTTCATAGTAGCGTTGTCTGTTAGTACTTCCGTTTCTATATTCTCATAGGTTGGAGTTTCTGCTGGCGCAGGAATACGTTCCCTAGTGTTTTCTTCGGCTTGTACTTTTGATAAAGGTGCAAAAACTGAAATCAGAAGTGCCAAACTTAAAATCATTGATACTATTTTTTTTATATGGATTCTCATTAAACTACTTATTTTTTTCGAAATGCATCCCATACCATTATGGCTACTGATATGAAGAACACTCCTTTAAAGATATTGACTACCATAGGCTGAGTCGCATAATAGGTAATTAAGACACTGATCGTCATTAGCAAGACGATGGAAAGCTTACTGTTTCTAGTCACTTAAATACCTCCTAATATATGTGTTTTGCATGCAATAGAAATAAAGTTTTGGAGGCTTATTCCTATTTGGATATTTTTTCTAACCATAACGTTACAATGATACCTTATCACCTTTTCCTATATCTGTCAGTTATTCTGGGCAATTTCACCTATCACTAACGTTGGGAAAATTTTATATGAGCTGAACTTCTAAGAGAACAGACCATAGTTCCTTTAAGGACTTTATTCTCTAAGGGGCTTAAAGGTATTTTGCAAGATAATCTTTGTTTCTTCTTTCAGGAGAATCCATTTTATATTATACTGGCAAACTCTTAGTTTAAGTCACTTATTCCTAATTAACGAACTTGGGGAATTTATTAGTACCTATTCATTTCACGGCTTAACAAAATACTTTACGAACAGCTTTCTATTTTTCTCTTACCTGCATAAAATAGCAATACCGGAAACTAAAAGCGCGAGTATGAACCGAAAACAAGACTCCCGGACCATAGAGGAAGATCAATTGCTTGCGAAAACCGTATTGAGAAACATTCGTGAGGGAGGAACTCAATTAGGAGTCTTTGAAGAAGTAGGACAGCACGTAAAACGAACACCAGCTGCCCGGTAATATGACTGTTGGTGGAACGATAGAAAAGGTTGAACAGTTTGCCGACGTGCTGCAGGTATGTGTGGGTTCAGAAGCAAAGAAAGTGCTGATCCCCGCATCATCAGTTGTTGATTTTCAGACTGTCCCATCAGACTTATTAATAAAAGAGCAGCCTATATTTTATTCAACCCCGATTAATACTGTTTTTAAGGCGTTGGGGTAAGTTGAATTTCGATAACGGACAATTTAAAAGTTGTCGGTTTTTTGTATTTATTGGCAGGATTTAGCAACGGGGTGGAAGAAACGCGGGGACGGTTCTTCAGTTAAGTGAACTAGTAATTTTTTACCAATTTTTGAAACGCCAGAACCGTCCCTGTGTTTTTCTATATTGAGGCTTTGGAGGGAAAGTTCACTAAACCCCATGTAAAACAACGATAAAACTATATTTACATTGCTGTATTCGATTTTGATTGTAGAAAGACTATGTCTTTGACTAATTGATCTCTATCGATAAGAATTACTGAATTTGAATTTGCAAGCTGGTATGCTGCTTTGGTGAAATAACTGTTTGTCACAACCCAGGATTCGTCAGCACCGTAATGAAGCTCTGCAGATTTAACCTCCTGTACTGCTTTAACTCCCACATTCTTTTTATATCGTTTGGCTTGGACAACTATTTTTCTGCCATTTTTATTTAGTATAAGATCCGCTCCAAAATCACCGCTGGCCCTCGTTACTGTTGCTTTATATCCGTATGCTAAATACAATTCCCTTAAATAATGCTCGAATTGGGTACCATCCATCATATCGATTTCGAAAATCCCGGAATCCCTTAATTTTTTTAGTTTATTTTGATTAAGGACGAGAACAAATATAACCGCAATTAACATCATAACCAATAACGCTATTGCTGCCGTAATTAACGATTCTGTTAAATAAAAGACTAATCCGAAGACAGCCATTGATATAAGTGTCATTATACTTTCCGTCTGCTTATCTTGTTTCTTGGAACTTTTTTTCATGTTATCCCCCCTTGATACAATTTCTATAAAAAAAACTAGAGTCTTAATAACCCTAGCAAACAGTATGTGTATCCGTTAATTGAGAAACTTTAGTCTAATCTTTCATCAATTTCCGAAGTATCCACATCATTCCCGAACCAGTCTCTTAATTTTGCTTTCGCTTTATCTTTAACGTCTTTATCTATAAAAATCGCTATTTGGAATAAAGCAACTCCAATAGCACCAAGATCATCAGTGAATCCTACTCCGGGTGTTAAGTCTGGGATTAAATCTAAAGGGAGTATAAAATACCCTAGTGCTCCTATAATAGTTGCTCTTGCTGATAAGGGTAAGTCTGGTTTTTGAAGAGTAAAATATAGTAACAGTACCATGTATATCAAAGAAGAACCTGCTTTTTTCCCAAACTTTTTTACCTTTTCCCAAAACTTAACATCTGAAAAATGCTCTTTCGCTGATTTCATTTTTTCTTCAAATTCATTTTTAAAATCATCATCTGATGGTATAGTTTCTTTTTCACTATCTCTATTCTGCATATCTTTAGAATCAAATCTTTCGGATTTTTGTGATGGATGCATCTTCGTCCCCTCCTATTATTGGTAATTTAATTTTACTACAAAATAGGTTATAAGTGGAAAAATGATATTTAATCTAATTCTATTAATTTGCTATTTTAATTAGTGTGAAGTTGAACATTCCATTAAAATTACAAAATAAAAAACAGCCCTTGAGACGACGTAGTCTCAAGGCCTTAATAAATCAAATGTAACTTTTAATAATCGGCGGCCCTAAACATTAGTTAGCAATAGGTAAGCGTTTGAAGTAATCTCCGGCTTTTCCCCTGCTCCGCAAGGAATGTGACAGTTTCCCATCATTTCGCGGTCCATCTACCGATACAAAATTTTATTATAAGTTTTTGGAGAAACGCCGGAACCGTCCCTTTGTTTCCCCTTTGTTTCTTCCGATTGTCCACTTTAAGAACCGTCCCTGTGTCTCATGGAAGATGAGTTATTCACTTTAATTCGTTGGAGCGAAGAGATAGACAAGGTGTTGGCTTTAGGTTTAGCTTTAGGAAAGTGACAAAAGTGTTTTTGGAAATTATTTGAATGTGTCTTAAGTTATCATTCAAAAGTAAAGGATATCCGATATGGTGTATAGAATACTTACTAATTAAATGCAATGGAATTTGACGGAGATAGGATGAACAAGAATTGGATTATATAATACAACCATTTTTATTTACAACTTACTTTTTTGCTACGTTACTAAAGGATATTCAACAGAGAAAAACTACATTTGTAACCTATATCAAAACCATATTATTTCATTTGCTTTATATAATGATTATTTCTATACCAGTTGGCGGATTAATGTGTTTATATATCGTGATGTTTAAACAAGGGCAGATCGCTCTTAGTTTTTCTCTTTTCCTTAACTTGAATATATTTATTTGGGGTTGCATGCTTCCTATCGTATTATTAAACATCGGGAATCCCAAATTGAATATTCCAAATTTCATTATTAACATTTACTTAGTCATAATAAAAATAAATTTATTAAAACAAGTTATGTTAGCAATTGCTTGGGCTATATCTGCACCACTTTTGTATTTTTACTTATTTTCTAATATTATATTTGAGCTATTTCCAGAAGAGAATTGGTTGTTGGTTGGAACATTGGTGCTTTGTTTCTTTTTTTCGGTAATGCTTTTTACTGAAGGTACGGTAGAGCATAAGCAACGTATTGTAAGAAAATTTATGCTTTGGTTTTTATTATTTCTTCTATTAGCTGGTTTTTCATTTTCACAAATTGTAATGAACGTGAAAGATGGAAATGAAATTGAAATGATATTCGTGGTTCCAGTAGTTTTAGGTTTGATTTTTAATTTTTCATTTATTCTTGAGAATGCTCGTGAATTATACAAGGTGTATGTTATTGAAAATAAAGATTTTCTTATTGAGAAACAAGAGTGGATGGACAAAAAAGAAAGTTATTCTTACCTTTATTTAAAAAATACCCTATACCTGAAGAGAGAAGAGTTAAAAATTATTAAAGAAAAGTATATTCAGATGAATCGTAGAGAAAAGAAACAATTTCATAAATTTATCATTAAACTATTTTTAATAATGGTTTTATTTTATGGAATAGGACAATTTTTATTTGTAGACCAAATTGAAAAAATTGAATTATTTATGACGGATATTTTTAAGGAGATATATTCTCTTTATGTAAGTATGTTTCAAGGTGACGAACGCGTTGCTATCATCATAGCGGTATTGACCTGTTTTCTTTATTACTTCTATAAGGAATTAAAAATCGGCTTAAGTAGTTTTAATTTGTATTCATTGCAAGAAAAGATTAATCAAATCGAAAAAATAGTTTTTTTGTTGACTGCAATAGTGGTAATAGTCTTTTATTTATTTAATTCAAATTCAAATAACCTTTGGCTTGAATATATGGTAATTATTCTAATGGTAATCCTAGTGATTATCATTCCGCTTACGAGAATAATTGTAAATAAAATAAATACTATAAACAGTAAAAATGATAATAATTCACTTGATCAATAGCAATACTGATGTTAATAAGAACCCCGTTCTATCGACGTCCTAATTTGAAACGAAAGTGACAGTGACATCTATACTTGACACCGTCAATTTCGTTTCCTTTTTATTTCCGCCAATTTTTTCATAAAATGGAAAGAATATATTTTCGGAGGGTTCTTCATTTCAATCACCTGCCAGAAGGCTACAATATGAAAGTTATAGATTTTAGATAATAACTTAGATATGATAATAATTGGAAATTTCCAAATTTATTATTTTCAGAACGGGGAGTTATTATGCTAAATACAGAAAATAAAGATCGTCTTATTTATGCTCTTACACTGGCAATTGAAGCGAAATTTGATGCTGGGGATTGGACAAAACTAGCATATGAAATAAATGAGGTTGAAGCAATCGAAGGTCACGGCCGACTAATAAGAAGTTTAAATTGGGGAGACCCTGATTAAGGGAAACGTGGGGACGGTTCTTCTGTTTCAGTAAAATGAATATTTTAATAATTTATGAAACGCCAGAACCGTCCCTGTGTTTCTAGTGGTATCACTGATTGCCATCTGGGCAGTGAAAAGCCGCGTTGAACCAACTGTGATCACTGGTAAAATGAGCTCGGCCAAATAATTGGCCGAGTTTTTACATAAGAAGGAGAGAGTCTATATGCTTATACTGAACGAACAACTAATCCAATCGATTTATAAAATCGAAGATGCCATTCGAGATGTCGAAAACATGTTGGTGGCCATTCATGATGAACGTGTTGAAAATCCTCATCGGACGGTACTGAATGTCCCCGAACGCAACGGATCGGTGATTACGGCCAAAAGAATTTACCACCCGTGCCATCTTTTTTACCACTCAATGACAGAAAATTTACCACCAAATGCCAAGCTCTTTACCATACACATTTCAATAGAATACCCCTGCCTATTTGACCAGTGGCAGGGGTATTCCATTAATTTTGAAAGCTTTATTTTAACGAGGATAACTTTTGTCTTAGTATTTTGTTTTCCTTCTCTAGCTGTATAATTCTATCCTTAATCTCTTTGTTCTCCTGAATGAGCCTACTTATCTTTGTTTCATCATTTATTCCAATCTCGTATGAGCTGCCTTTCCAAAGTATTTCGAGGAAATCATAAACATCATCAAGACCGATTCTGTAAACTCTATTTTCATGCTTCGCTTTTATTTTCCCCTCTATAGCCCATTTCTTTACTTCATGAAACTGACATTCTATTCCGCAAGATTGTAAGATTTCGGTGGCTTCCCGAACCGTTAATAACTCCCTCATCCTACACCTCTATACCCAATCCATGACGTTCCCGCATGGAAATATCCCCATCCAAAAGTAGTTGGTAAGAGTCATGAACAATGCGATCCAAAATTGCTTCTGCCATCGTTCCGTTACCCAATTTGATATGCCAACCGCTCGGATCAATTTGGGAACAATATATGGTGGAAGCAGTTTTGTGCCGGGCTTCTGTAATCTCCAACAGGATATTTGCTTCATCTTTTGAAAGATCCGAAAGTAACCACTCGTCAAGAATGAGTACATCTGTTTTTGTGTATTTTTTTATTAGCTTTCGATAGCTGCCGTCGGCAGCCAATTTAGCCAGAGACAGTTCATCCAGTAATTCTGGGAGCCGGACATACTTCACTTTATACTGCTGACGGCAAGCGGAAACACCCAATGCACACGCCATGTAGGTTTTTCCGGAGCCAGTGGGACCTTTTAAAATGATGTTATGATGATCTTGATATAAAAGTACTTTTACCAATTTCAAAATGAGTTCCTTCTTAAGTCTTCGATCCTCATGGTATTCAATATCCTCAATGCAGGCTTTTGAGTCTGAAAATGTGGCGTTTTTAATTAAACGATTTAGATGATTGCTTTTCCGACGCGAATATTCCAGGTCGACAAGCAAGGAAAAACGATCTTCAAAACTCATAGATTGGTATTCTCTGTTTAAGGATTGTTCTCTAAATGCTTCACCATACCTCCTAAATTCATTTCTTGTAGTTTGGATAACATATGCTCATTTAACATTACTCTTTTCCTCCATAATAAGAAGCCCCACGTGTGAAGCCAAAATTGGTCTCGCTTACCTCTGTATTTTTATTTATTTCTTGTTCAGCGTCTTTTTTCTTGTTGCTTTTCAATATTGTCTGGATGCTTTTGACCGTCGGTCTTCCTGTCATGGATAACACCATTTTACATGCCAGTTCTATCTCATATTTGGTGTAACGCTGCTCCATTTTCTTTAAAGAAAAGATAGATTGCAGTGCCTGTCTTTCAGACTGATAGGAGTCTAAAAGGTATTGAACGACAATAGTAGTGGAGGAGCCAATGCTGCTGGTACCACTCAATCGCTACTTCGGGCGTGTGCTCTACATATAACTTATGATTATCGGGCATATGCTCCGGAAGGGTTGATGGCTGACCGAATCTCCCATATAATCGTTTGTGTGAAGTTAGCCACATGTGCTTAAAATAGACTACAACCATATCATCGGTAAGCTTCACATCCACATCCTGATTAATATATTCGTATGGCACGGAGTAAAACATACTGTCTACAGATATGTGGTAATCAGGCTTTACTTTCGCCGTTCTCCATTCAGATATTTTGTAAGGCGTGGCTGGGAGAGGGGAAAGCGCAAATTTCTCCTCTTCCTCAAAAGCAGAAAAACGGCATCCTTCTTTTCTGGTAAAAGGACGCTGGTTATATTCCTCAAGTTTCTTACGTAATTCCACATTTAATTCTTCGATGCTAAAACAATGCGTATTCCTCAGTGCTGCTATAATCCATGTTGAAATCGTACCAACAGAGCCTTCAACACTCGCTTTATCTTTAGGGCTGCGCACACGTGCTGGCATAATGATTGTATTGTAATGATTGGCCATTTCCTTGTACGTAGGATTCAACACAAGTTCCCTAGAAGTGTGCTTCGTTACACCGGTTTTCAGATTATCCGAAACCAGTATCTGAGTTACGCCGCCAAAATATTCATACGCATGTATATGTGCGTTAATCCAGGAATGCCGATCCATTGAAAGCGTTGCTTCCGCATAGGAAAACTGACTGCACGGTAATGTAGCGACAAATACATACGCCTTCACTTTTTCCCCAGTATCTCTATCAATAATGAAAAGTGTGGACCCAGCCCAATCAACCTCCATTATTTCGCCTGGTTTTCTTCGAATACGCATTGTCGCCTTGTACTTTTGAGCATAATTACTGTAATACCGTACAAAACTCCGATAGGAGTAAGGAATCGTGTTATTCGCACGGCTACGTGCTTCGTATTCATGATGCAAAAGAGACAGAGTAACATTCGGTTTAGCTAACTCTTTGTGAATGTACTCAAAATCAAGAGGCTGTCTGCCGGAGCCTTCCATGGTCTTTTCAGGAAAAAGAAAATCCTCAATCCATCTATCGTCCATTTCCTCCTCTAGCGGGCATTCCAATCCTTTCTTTCCAGCCAATTCAATGATTTCAGTTACTTTCTGCCGAGAGTGACCAGTACTGGCGGCAATGCCCCTTAGACTAATTCCCTCGTCATATAATTCCAATATCTTACGATAATGGATCATAAAAAAACCTCCCATATAAAGTGTCATATCTGTAGATATGCTCACTAATTATACGGAAGGTTTTAGGTGGTAATTAAGTTGTCGATTAGTGGTAAATTTCTTGTCACTCTCTGGTAAAAACAATGGCAGAGGTGGTACATTTGGGTGGCTGTAATCAGGATCGGTTCTCTATATGCCAAGCTCGGATGGAACATCCATGGCAGCGACCAAAATTGTCTCGATTTTTCCTGATAACAGTTCCGCTGATCTACCGACCACACAAGGAGCCATTCTACTTACAGAACTACAAACAGGAAAACATATAAGCTTACTGTCCGCTTCTTACCTGACACGATTAAGAACCGGCGCATTAAGTGCCATCTCAGCCCGCCATCTCGCCAGGCCCGACAGCCAAGTGCTGACCGTCATCGGCACAGGCGGAATGGCGTTCGAGCAAGTGCTGGGAATCGTCAACGTACTGCCGATTTAAGACATCTATTTAATTAATCGTTCCATCGATAAGACATACACATTCGGCGAAAAGCTCAAAGAAGCAGGTATTACCACTAAAATACATACCGGCGTCGACCGCAACGAAGCCGTCGCCCAGTCCGATGTCATCTGCTGTGCGACACGGTCAACACAAGAAGTATTTGATGCTGATTATGTAAAAGCAGGGACACACATCATTGGCGTAGGCAGCTACTTACCCGAAATGCGTGAAATTCCGTTAGGTGCGATTGAAAAAGCAGCATTAATTTATGCAGATGATTATGATGGAATGAAAGCAGAAGCTGGAGAATTCATTGATGCAGTTGAAAGAGGAAAATGGTCGTTTTATCAGCTTTCAGGTACATTGGCTGAACTTTATGTGAATCAGGTCGAGCGTGGGGGTGAGGATATTACTATTTTTAAATCAGTGGGGGCTGCTCATATTGATTTGGCTGTGGCTAAGGGGGGTTTTGAGAAGGCGGAGGAGGTTTCTTTATAGGGTTGCTAGGATAGATATTGGACATGGAACAGACCCCATGTCCAATATGCTTACAAACTATTTGATTGAAGTATTATTAATGTTCTCGCTGTGTTTCAAAATGAGAGACTCTGTACTGGTACTTATATTGGTTTGTTATTTTAATTGTGAGAAAATGTCATTTTTTCGACACGGAGCTTTCTTCAGACGACACGTTTCATCCTCAACTGTAATTGTCGAGTACAATTCATTCTATCCTTTATACAAGAGAATCTTAGTATATTCAGACAGTCATCGGCTCTAATCATTTATTTTGATTCCACACTGAAACGTGGGAACCCGTGCCATCATCCCACCAAAACAGAAAAGCCAGCGGGGTTACCCCAGCCAGCTTCCTGTTAGGATGAATGCAATTACGAAAGTAATAATTCGTAATGATCCATCTGAAATCTCAAATGAGAATTTCATGTCGAACACCTCCAATATAAATTTCCTTAATCAGGAAAACACCTTTTCGGAAATTTTTATATTGGTTATTGGTGTTATTCATATTATACTAGATTATGGGTTAATTTACCACTACATTTTTAAAAAAATAATGGAGGGTTAAAATGATAGAGAAACATTATGATCAAGAACAAGAAGAACTTTTTGAGAGAATACATAATGAAGAAAACGAAGAAGCGGATGAAGAGATTTATGATATAAAGTCTTGGGGTGCTGATCTTTCATTTAGGGAACTAATAATGATGTTTGACGATGACGACCTTATAAAGCCAGAAATTCAGAGAAACTATGTCTGGGATAAAACTATGGCTAGTCGTTTTATAGAGTCCATTCTTATGGGTTTACCAGTTCCTAGTATCTTTTTAAGTAAAATGAAAAATGATAAATATTTAATTATTGATGGATTTCAAAGGTTTATGACTGTTTATGACTTTGTTAAAGGATTATTTAATGATCAAACACCTTTCAAGTTAACAAATTCTAAAAAAATCCAACCTAAATGGGCAGGTAAATCTTTTATTGAACTAAGTGAAGATGATAAAAGAAAGATAAAAACAACTACAATTCATGCTATTATATTTGACCATAAAGATGATGCCAGTTTATTTCAAATTTTTGAACGTATAAATACTGGAGGAAGAAGTTTGTCATCTCAAGAAATTCGGAATTGCTTATATCATAATGAGATGAATAAACTTCTGTTACAGCTTAATCAAAACAAAGATTGGCGATACATTTACGGTAACGATAAATACGACAGAATGACAGATGTTGAGCATATTCTTCGCTTTTTTGCGTTTAAATCGGATGATGTAAAGTCTAAGATGTCTGGCCAACTGCTATTAAAAAGATATTTAAGCGAATTTATGGGTGACGAACGAATATATAAGAATGAAAAAATACTTATGGAATACAAAGAAGAGTTTGATAAAGTAATAAAATATATTCGTAAAAATTTTAATAAGGAGATATTTAAAGCTAGAAATTCTTTTAAATCTCCAATTTTTGATTCCATTGCAATTGCAACAGCACACGCATTATCTGTCAATAAGGATCTTGAAGATATTTCTCAGGATAAAATTGATTCATTGCTCAAGGACGAAGATTTTAATACGTATACTACTTTAAGAACAACAAACTATGAACATATTAATAAGCGAATAAATATTGCTGCTAATAAATTATATGGACTGAAATATCTGAATGAATAATCAAGTTGTTGAAAAAAAAATAAAAGATTGTTTTAAAGAAATTCAATATGTAAAAAGGACATTGAAAAGGTTTAAGCCTTTGGATAAAGAAAGAGAATTTTTTTCGAAATATATATTAATATATATTTCGGGTGTTTTAGAAATAAGCTACAAAACGCTCATTTCGGATTATTGTGTTGAAAAATCAAATGTCCAATTGCATAATTTCTTTGAAACAATTATTGTTAAAAAGTCTAAGAATGCAACCATAGATAATATATGTGAGATTCTCAAAAATATAGATCCAGAAATAAAAAAATCTTTTAAAGAGAATTTAAAAAAGAATAGACACTATGAAGAAATAAAGTCTTCAGTTGAATCTTTGAATACCTTAAGGCACTCTTTTGCACATGGAATACTTACAGAGAAAGTTTACTTTGCTGATATAGAGAAATACTATTTACAGTCAGTAAAGATGTTAATAATTCTAGATAAGACTATTTCAACCAGGCCTGTACTTAGCCAACAGTAATAAAAGAACAAAAAACTCAATAATAAATTATTGCACCGAGACCAAATCTCCACCAGGGATTTGGCTTTTTTCATTCCTGGAATGAAATATAGTGTGACATAGAGAGGAGGTCAGCGTCACGTGGATTGGAAAAACAACTCTATAATCTCTCGGACAGTTAGTCCAATTTAAGAAATTTTTTCTGTGCCAATTCTTACATCTAAAAGTACTTTATATCATCTTTTTTGTCCTGTACACCATGTACTCAAAAAAGAATAATCAGGACTCTTTTCTTAACTAGTTCGTTTCCGAGTAAGACATCCCCTCCCCATGTATCGAGATGCACTAAATTTAAAGTGAAATTAGTAAATAAATGACAATAAATCACATTTTAATAGACTTATTGAGGATAGGATTTTCGTTATCCACTTTAAGTTTACCGCCAATGTGGTTAAAATTGCTTGTAAGGTCAAGCTTTTTAGACCGTACCCTCAGGCACGACCTACCACGTGGTAGTAATTCATTTCCCCGTTCTTCTATTCCTGACAAGCCCTTTTCTTATATTTTTCTTTAAACTTGTCCTCCTTTTGTTCCTGGCTGTATCCATAGAATTCTGGAGTATTAAATCGAACATCCGATATTCTACCCACTGTGGTTCCTTTAATTCATGTTTCCGATTGTTCACTCGAAGTACATTCTGACCAAACAGATGGAAATGTAGTATTATAAGGATATACAAAAGTTCAAACAGACTTGTTCGTTAATTAGAGGTGATAAAATTTGATTTTTGGATACGTCAGTGTAAGTTCAAAAAATCAAAGCCTTGCAAGCCAGTTACGAGAATTAAAAGAGTGTGGCTGTGATAGGATGTATCAGGAAAAACAATCTTGTAAGGATTTTGAAAGACCAGTATACAAGGAAATGCGTTCAAATATGTGTTCTGGAGATGTAATAGTTGTCCATGATTTAAGTGGATTTGGTCGAAATAAACGGGAAATAAGAGATGAATGGGAAGCTCTTGTTGAAGAGGAAATTGATATTGTTGTTCTTAATACACCTATTTTGGATACACGAAAGTATAAGGAACTAGAAGGTGTGGGTCAGTTAGTATCCGATCTAGTGCTTATTCTTTTATCATGGATGGTAGAAGTGGAACGAACTCGTATTAAAACCGCTCAGAGAGAAGGCATTGAAATAGCGAAGAAACAGGGTAAGTTTCGGGGAGGTAAAAAAAAATATTACAAAGGAGCTAATGGAAAAGATAAAGTTCTTTATGATGAAGTAGTTAGATGTTTAAATGAAAATTTAAGTGTAATGGACATTCATCGTAAAACAGGCTTATCAAGAAATACTATTTACACTATCAAACAAGAAATTCAAATTACTGAAACTACCTAAAACAACCATAAAGCGGAGGAATAACAATGATTAAAGAGACGCTTGAGAATAATGGACAAGGAAAACTAAATGATAAGAAAATTGAGATTTTAAAACAGAACTTCCCCAATTGTTTCACGGGGGATACTCTTAATTTTGAGAAATTCAAAAGGGAGATAAACCAAGACATAGATTTTTCTTCGGAAGGCTATGAAATGAACTTTCTAGGGAAAAACTATGCTAAATACATAGCGGATTCTATTGATACAGAAACAGTTTTGGTACCAAATGTCGAGAATAATTCTAAGCCTCAAAACAACAAATCGGAAAACATCTATATTACTGGTGATAATTTAGAAGCGCTAAAACATTTGAGGAAGTCCTACACAAGTAAAGTGGCATGTTGTTACATAGATCCGCCTTATAATACTGGTGGTGATGACTTTGCCTATAATGATAATTTCAAGTTCACAAAAAAGGAACTTCAAGATGCTTTAGATATTGAAGAACAAGAAGCAGACCGTATTTTAAACATGACTTCTTCTAAATCATCTTCTCACAGTGCGTGGCTTACCTTTATGTATCCACGTCTATATCTAGCAAGAGAATTATTAAAAGAAAGTGGAGTAATCTTTATTTCTATTGACGAGAACGAGCATTCCCAATTGAAATTGCTTTGTGATGACATTTTTGGGGAAGAAAATTTCGCAGGTGAATTAATTTGGAAAAACAGTAGTAAAAATGATCAAGATTATATTTCAATGCAACACGAATATATCATGTTCTATGTAAAGGATAAAAAAAAGAATTCAGGTAGTTGGAAGGAAGGGAAAGAGGGAATAGACGAGATAAATAAAGCATTTGCAGAATTTAGAGAAAAACATGGTAATGATTGGGAGGCGATTCATCAAGAGGCTTTAGAATGGTATAAGCAGTTCCCAGAATCCAACCCAATTTATTCAAGCAAACATTACTCCTGGATGGATGAAAGAGGGGTTTATTTTCCAGATAATATTTCGGGTCCAAACTATGGACAGTATAGATATGATGTTATACACCCTATAACAGGTAAAGTTTGTAAAGAGCCTGCTAGTGGTTGGCGGTACCCAGAAACCACGATGAAACAAAGGATAAAAGATGGCCTAGTTCATTTTGGAAAGGATGAAACAACGGTCCCGAATAATAAAACATATCTAAATAATACCACCCTTCAAAGTCTTTCTAGTGTTAAATATAAAGATGGTAGGATTGCATCAAAACAATTAACTACATTGTTAGGGGAAAAGGACATTTTTACTAACCCCAAGGATGTTGATTTAACAGCAATGCTAATAAAAGCTACAACCCAAAGTAGCGAAGAAAATATTATATTGGACTTCTTCGCGGGTTCGGGTACAACAGCCCATTCAGTTATGCAATTAAATGCTAATAATGAAGGTGATTTCAAATATATCATGGTGCAAATTAATGAACCTGTAAAAAAGGATTCTGTAGCGGAAAGACATGGTTATAAAACAATAGATGAAATAGGAAGAGAAAGGATTAATCGGGCCGCACAGGTGATAAAAGAGAGTACAGGTGCGGATTTTGATTATGGCTTTAAACATTACTATGCAAAAGCATTGAATGAAAACGTTATTGATCAAATTAAGGAATTTGATCCTAACCTATTAGCATCCGAGTTAGAAGTCGAATTCGATAAAGAAACGATTATAACAACTTGGATGAATCAAGATGGACATGGTTTAACCCCCTCAGTAGAAGAAATTAATCTTGGTGGGTATATTGGTTATTATGTAGGTGATTATCTCTATTTACTCGATAAAGGGTTATCACAACAGCATATAGATACTCTTTTATCCCAAATAGTCGAGGATAAAAACTTCAATCCCACTAATGTAGTTCTATATGGTTATAACTTTACAGATTTTAACGTTTTGACTCAACTTGAAACGAATTTAAAGCAGTTAAGAAATGAAGAAAAAAGTATTGAAGTATCTTTAATTAAACGATATTGAGGTGAACAAAGTTGGATTTGATTTTAAAGAGAAATTTATCACACCAAACGATTCCGATTGAGAGGCTTTGTTCAATATTCTCAAATGTCGGTATACAAAAACCTATGAAAAGTATTGAAAATCCAATCATTGATTTAAAAAGTCCATATTTGTATCAAAACATAAAAAGGTTGCAGGATGATCTCCCATCCAGTATGCAGGGAGTAAGTCAGGGTGAAACAGATTATTTGAATGTTGATATAAAAATGGAGACAGGTACAGGTAAAACTTATGTATATACCAAGACCATTTATGAACTAAATAAATTGTATGGGTTCAAAAAGTTCATTGTAGCAGTTCCCTCATTGGCAATTAAGGCTGGAACTGCAAACTTTATGAAAATACAAAGCAATATTAATCATTTTAAAAACGTTTGTGGTTATAAAACAGAAATAAAGCTAAGAACAGTTGAAAGTATTAAGACAAAAAAGGGTTCAAAAAAATATATGCCTAACAGCATTCGTGATTTCGTAACCTCATCAAATCTCCAGAGAAATACGATTGAAGTATTGTTAGTTAATATGCAACATTTAAAAGAAAGCAAGAATGGTGTATTGGTACGGAATGATTACGATTCCCATATAGAAGGCTATTATAGACCGATTGATGCCATTTCTGCCACCAGACCAATTACAATAATTGATGAACCACATCGTTTTAGCCGTGAAAATGCTACATTCAAATTTATTGAGGAACAAGTAAAACCACAGCTGATTATACGTTTTGGTGCCACCTTTCCTAGTAAATTCATTGGTAGAGGTAGAAATAAAGTTGAAGTAAAGGATTACCAAAACTTAATATACGACTTAAATATTCATAAGGCATTTGAACAAAACCTGATTAAAGGTGTAGCAAAAGAGCATGTTGAAAGTCCAGGTAATGAAGAAGAAGCATATAAAATTTTAACAATGAAGAAGGGCGAGTTTGTTCGATTTCAAAAAACAGCTTTAAATGAACAAAATCAGACTATTAAAACAACAAAAGATTTGAAAGTACATGATTCGTTGAGTTTACTCTCCCCAAAACTTTCAGGTATTACAATAGAGGGTATATTGGCTACTAAGGTGAATTTAAGCAATGGGGAAGAAAAGTTCACAGGAGATGTATTCTTTGCGGATGTGTTTGCTACTTCTTACGTTAGGGAATCAATAAGGCTAGCCTTAAAAAGACATTTTGAGACAGAACGAGAAAACTTCAAACGGAAGTTCAAGATCAAAACATTAGCCTTATTCTTTATTGATGATATCTACTCATATCGAGATAATGATATAAAAGAGCCTTATTTAAAGCATATCTTTGAAGAAGAATTAAGGAGGAAACTGAAGGAAGAGTTCAAAAAGTGTGATGACTCGGAGATAGAATATAGGAACTATCTTGAAGAGTCGCTTGCAAATATTAAAGAATCTCATGCTGGATATTTCTCTCAAGACAATGTTTCGACGGAAGAAGAAATCGAAAAAGAAGTTAATACAATTCTTTTTGAGAAGGAAAAACTCTTGAGCCTAGTAGATAAGGATGGTAAAGCTAATACAACACGCTTTATCTTCTCAAAATGGACACTAAAAGAAGGATGGGACAATCCCAATATCTTTACGATTGCTAAGTTACGTTCTAGTGGAAGTGATAACAGCAAATTGCAAGAAATAGGACGAGGATTACGCCTGCCGGTTGATGAAACTGGAAATAGGATTGAAAATGAAACCTTTACGCTGAATTATATTGTAGACTTTACAGAAAAGGACTTTGTAAAAAAGTTAGAAAAGGAAATTTATGGGGATACATCTTTTGAACAAAAGGTTCTTACATCTGAACAAATTGAAAAAATTGCTACAAATAAAGGCGTAAGTAAAGAAGAAGTTGTTATCGAACTTATGGGCAAAGGTTTTATTTCGTTCGAAAGAGAGATAAAAACGGACAAGCTACAAGAATTCATCAATGAATACCCTGAAATTTTCAATAAACTTGATAAGAATAGAATACGAGACAGAAATGTTGATAAAAACCAAAAGGTTGCCATTCGTAAGGATAATTACATGAAGTTAAAGAATTTGTGGGAACAGCTAAATGAAAAATACTATCTACACTTTGACACCATTGAAGACGATATACTCATTGGTATAGTTTCGGATGTAATCACTGAGGACATGATAAATAAAACTGTTAGACGAACGAAAAGAGAAATATCAGAAATGGTGCAGGGTGAATTAATTTTTAATATGACGCTAGATTCAATAGATAGTTCAGTTGATGATACTTTTAATTATGGAATATTTTTAAAAGCGGTAGCAGAAAGTACAAATCTTGCTATACCTTTAATTCATCAAGGAATAGTAAAAGCATCGAAACTGAAAAAGATAGAAAATGCTTTTTTTACAAAGGATACTGTAAGAAGTTTTTCTGTTTATTTTAAACAGCGAATTTATGATGAACTATTGAAAATATATTCTTATAGACAATTACCAAATACAACCGTTCATCCTACAGAACTAACTGAAGAAAATGGGAATCCGAGGGATTATGTAAAGACTTCTGCTTATTTAGGTGTGAATGAAAGAAAAGGAACACCATTAGAAAACTACTTGTATGATACTATCTTATTTGATTCCGAAATTGAGGAAAACAATATAAGTGAGAATATCAGTAGTGTCGAGGTATTTGGGAAAATTCCAAAACGCACCATGCAAATACCTTTCATTGATGGAAGTACGTACAGTCCAGATTTCATGTATGTAATTAAGGATAAAGTAGGAAAACCTACAATTAACCTAGTTGTTGAGAGTAAAGGAGTAAAGAAAAAGCAAGATCTTAGAGGTACAGAGGATCATAAAATACAGGCTGCAAATAAACTCTTTAAGATGGTTAAAGAAGAAGAATTTAAGGATAAATATAAAGGACAAACAAATTTGGGTGATTTAGGCGATATGTTGAGCAAAAAAGGAATCAGCGTTACCTATACAAGGCAAACAAACAATGAAACAATACTTGGCATTGTAAATCAACTCATTGATAAAAACTAATAACATACGAGGACTACTCAGTAAGTGGACAACCCAAGAATAAACTGTAGAAGGCAGTTCCTATAACATAATGTGGAACTGTCTTTTTAGTTATAATGATTTAGAACGTATGTTTGCAAAAAAAGTTTAGGTGTTTAGAATATTCAGTATATTATTAATGTTGAAATTAAATTTAGGGAGGTCGCAGATTATGTCGCTCATTGAAACATATCGAAGGAAAATCAAAAGAAAAAAAGAAGAGTTAAATAAACTTAGGATTTCTAAAGCAACTGAGCTTGGAAAAATCCTTTCACACAAGAAAAAAATCCTCTCAGCTCAAGCAAATATAGGTAGAACAAAGTCAACAGCTACCATAAGTTCTAAGTATAGAGAAATTGAACGGGAAGAAAAGAAAATAGCTGATATTGATAAAAAGGTTGCGGATCTTGATAAAAAAATAGCAAGAATAGAGGCAGATGTAATATCTGAAGAAAAGAAGTTGGGTCGAGAAGTTGATGGTGAGCAAAAGAAAAGAAATGCTGCCGATAAGAAGAGATTAGCAGACAACGAAAAACGTATGAAGGAGGTTAGCGGAATGCTGAATAGACATAGTGAAATGCATCAAGAGACAAATAGGGTATTGGAAGAATTGAAGAACCTACCAGAGGAAATTACTGTCTTATTTATGGCTTCGAATCCATTAGATGCACCACAATTAAGATTGGATGAAGAGGCTAGGGTCATACAAGAGATGATTAGAAAATCGGAACATAGGGGTTCTGTATCATTCGAAACTCGATGGGCTACTAGAGCTTTGGATGTAATACAAGCAATTAATGAGGAAAATCCCACAATTATTCACTTTAGTGGACATGGGTCTGAGGATGATGAAATCGTCTTCCAAGACAATCAAGGGAATGCTAAACTTGTCTCCAAAGAGGCAATAGTCCAAACAATGATGAGTACATCGGATGAAATTAAATTGGTGTTTTTTAATACCTGTTTTTCTTATGGACAAGCACAGGTAGTGGTACAACATGTGGATGCAGCCATTGGGATGACGACAACAATAGGTGATGAGGCTGCCAGAGTCTTTGCTGCTCAGTTTTATTCTGCTATCGGATTTGGACTTTCAGTAAAAAAGGCATTTGAACAAGGAAAAGCTGCTCTAATGCTAGAAGGTATTCCAGAAAAGGATACACCAGTAATGTATGTGAAAGATGGACTGGATCCTAATGAATTAACTATAGTGAAACCTTAATTTTATAAGTGTATTCGTATTTAAGTTGAAGATAGAAAGTGACAGGAGTTTCTGTTGAGACAGGGGGACGGTGGTCAAGCCCCCAAATAGTAGAGTCTAATGTAACGTGGGGACGGTTCTTCTGTTTCAGTAAATTGCATATTTTATCAGTTTATTTACCGCCGGAACTGTCCTTCTGTTTTAATCAAAAAAATTACTCATTCAGATACTAGGACCAAATATGAAGCGTTTATATACCGCAGTAGCATCTTTTTTTGAAATTTTTCTAGCAAGCAGGAAGATTCATCTGAGAACCATCTTAACAAATTTATAGGGGTTTAGACGGTATTTATATCATTTTCTGGGATTTTAGTATTTTAAGATAGAGAGTTATTTGTCTGCTTAGTTCTTATTTGCGGTTAAATAGTTCTGGGTATGCCTGTTTGTATAGAAGAGTCATTGCCTTTTTGGCTGCATGCTTTTTGCTTCTGGGGTGTGTGCCTGTGGCGGTGATGTCTCTGTATGGTGGTTGTTCGTCGCAAATATTTACGGTGATTAGATATTCGTTTGGATATTGGATTATTTCCATTTCTATTTCATCGCCGTATTCATTTTTAAATTGGGTCACGTCCCAGGAGAGGTAGTAATCTACTTTCATAATCATCACCTTTTATTCCTTCTCATCTTCTATGATTTCAATCTCTATGATTTTGCGGATGTCTGTGATGTCAAGTGCTTCGCTTATTCGTTTGATGTGATCAAAGTGAATGCTTTTTCTTTTATTGTTGGCCAATTCGCTAAGTGTAGCATGACGAATGTCTGCTAATCGGGATAGCTCTCGTAATGAGATGCCATAATCATTTAGCAGTTTTTTTATATTGATATTCACCTGTTTCTCTGCCATAGCTTACACCCATTCCTATTAACTATAAGGCAAAGCTATCATCTTTAGTTGTGCGAAGTGGTACGCTGTTTAGTACCATTTAGTTTGTTTTTAAAAGAAATTTTGCGGTTAGGGAATAGATGCTGTTTTAATTTTATTTGGAGATGATGTCTTTCTGATTGATAGGGTAATACGGGACATTGGTTGGGTCTCAAATGGAAATTTGATGTATACAATATGCAAGGAAATAGAACGTTTCTCATGTCCCGGAAATTGCTACAAGCCTATAAGCTTAAATGGTTGAAACCCAAAGACAACGATACGCAGCTCAAGCTGCTTATCGTATTTTTTTGCTCTAAAGTCTTCTATCTAACTGTTCACAAAACCGCCACAATCCAACGCTTCCCACCCTGTCCTTTCCACCTTCTCATCCATATATAAAGGGTGAAAGGGTGGTGCATTAGCATGACAATTAAATCGGCGGTTATTGAGAGTTTTGCGGAGTATTCACAGTTTGGTTCGTTGAGGGAGTTTAACAATCATTTTGAGATGTGGATGGCGGATAAGAAGCGTTTTTTCAGTAAGGGGGAGTTGGTTGGTTTGAAACGGCTGGCTCGTTTTGCTGCGAAGGTTCCTGGGGTGGCGAATGCCAAGATCGGGACGGTCCTGAAGGCGATTTATGAGGAGTATGGGGAGATGGGGATTTCCCGGTCTACTTTTAAGAGGATGATCCTGAAGGCGAGTGAGATTGGTATTTTCACTGTATATGAAACTGCGCGCAAGAATGGCTCACAGTCTAGCAACCTGTATGTATTCAATCGTTTCCCGATGAATGAACTACCGGATGGCGATCAATTGAGCCACCAATATAAAACTATCATTCCTTCTGAAACTAACATTAAAAAGAATAATAAACGTGAAAAAAAGTCTGCTGAAGAACAATTATCCGAAATCACAGAGGTAAAACCCATTGCTGAAAGAGGATCGGAAGAGCATCTCTTTGTCAGTGACCGGGTTCCAAGTGATTTTGTCAATCTTGTAAAATATTTTTACCCGACCGCAAAGTCGATCGAAGAATTCTGGCGGATGAGCATGGTGGCTGCCTACCGTAACAACTATGAAAAAGACACGGATCTCTTGTTATCAGTATCACTTGACTCCTTCAGGCAGCTCGTCCGGAAGCTGAAGTCGAAGGTGGAAGTGAAGAATCCGATCGCTTATTTTACCGGGATTTTGAATAAGAAGTTCAAGGAGCTTTATTTTGGAGAGCTTTTTGACATGGAGCTATGTTGGAAATAGGCCAAATATTTTTCTTGTTCAAGTCAAAAGACATTCAAGAATGTGAGGATTATGATCAAATGGCAGGAGACTTTGTTCGGCTTTTTTAAGGGGGAGAGGGAAGGTATCTGCGACTAAAAAATGAGAATTACGAGTACAGCCTCCTGACATTGTCACATATCGTCATAATTTTATAACATATGTTTTTCTTTTAATTGGTTGCTAATAGCCTCTTTTGTTAATTTTGCTTGGTTTGTTTCCAGTAGTATTTTTTGAGGTATTTCCATATCATCTAGAATTATAAGCAATTGGTGTAAATCAAGTATACAATCTTCAAGATGATAACAGCTGTCAAATTGAATACTGTGAAGAATAGAGATAACTTCCTTCTTTAACTCTACTACCTCAATTTTGCTTAAAAGGTCATTTTCCAAAGTTCTCAATGGTCCATCTCCTTAAATTTGTTACTAATATTCAGTTCAGAAATGTATTAATCCATACTTTAGAAAGCTATAACTAAAGCAGAGAACGCAACTTTTACTTCCTTCATCCTAATACTTTCCTGCTTGATATAATTTGAACTAAAATTGGATTGAATAAAGGTATTAGTGGTTAATATTAGAGTTTAAGTATGCTAAGGTGTCTGTTATGTGTAAAATAGAATAAATAGTATGAAAACTTTTACCGTGAGAGGAGGGAGTCCTTTAATGAAGAGTAAGAGTGAGATAATGGACATAATTAGCAAGTTAGACCATCAAGTTGCTGATGATTTTGAAGCACAAGACTTGGATTTCAAACAATGGAACAATAGAAGCAGAGAAGATAATGTTAAAACAATGATTAGTTATGCCGTTTGTATGGCAAATGGCGGTGGGGGAAGTGTTGTTTTTGGTGTGGCTGATAAAGTGCAAGGGGGAGGTCAGGCAATAAAAGGAGTACCACTTGATATAGGAATACCAGAACTGCAAAAAAGAATTTATGAAAAGACGGATCCTCATTTAACTCCTTCATTTGATGATATCTATTTGAATAATGGTTCAGTACGGATTTTGATAATGAATGTATTCCCCGGTATGCCTCCTTATACAACAACGGACGGAGCAGCAACAATAAGGCAGGGAAAAGATTGTCTTCCTTTTACAGGTACATTAAGAAGACAAATGATTGATACAACAGGTCAGGTGGATTTTACATCTGAAGTGATTTACGAGGACTGGAGAACTTTGTTTTCCCATTCGGCAATGGAGCGAATACGTGAATTTATGTCACGTGAGAGAGCTGATCACAATTTGTTAGCTCTTTCTGATGAAGACCTTTTAAAATCAATTGGTGGGATCAAGAATGGATATTTCACAAATGCTACTCTATTGTTAGTGGGTAAATCAGATGCTATTGAAAGGCTAATTCCACAACATAAATGGTCATTTAGAAAAATGCTGAGTGACACAGATTACTCTCATAGAGATGATGGAACTCAGGCTATTCCTGTTGCTCTATATGAATTAGAGAGATATATATCGGTTGATAACCCAATGGTTACAATAGAGTCAGGTCTGGTTCATCCTGAGTTTAGTACGTATCCTACTATTGCCTTAAGAGAAGCGCTGTTAAATGCCTTTGGACATCGAGACTACAGGATGAGCGGAACAATTATGTTAAAGCAATTTAGAGATAGACTAGTTTTGACGAATCCTGGCCAATTCATAGGTGGAATAACCCCTTATAACATATTACATCACCCTCCCGTCGCTAGGAACAATCACCTTATGGATTTACTTGATAGACTCAAACTGGTTAACAGGTCTAATCTAGGCGTATCTAGAATATTTCGCTCGCTGCTAGTAGAAGGCAAAGAGCCCCCAATTTATAGAGAAGTTGGCAGCAATATTGAATTGACCTTTATCTCCTCGCCCTTAAATAAAGGGTTTAAGAACTTAGTGAAGCAAATGGTTGATGAAGGGAATCCGATTGATGTAGATCATTTACTCATTTTGCAATACTTAATGCGTCATGAGCAGATAGATTCAGCGATAGCAGCAGAAGTTTCTCAACGTGGTATACAACAGGCAAGAGAGTTATTAAGTAAAATGTTTAATGATTTTAACTTGTTAGATTCAGTCGGACGTGGTAAAGGAAGGTATTACACTTTATCAAGGAAGGCATATGAATTACTAAAAGAAAATATGAAGTATGAACGTCAGCAAAGTTTAGATAAAGAGGCAGTTAAAATCAGGGTATTGTCAATTTTAAAAGAACGGACTCTGACGAATAAAGAAATAAGGCAGTTAACCGGTATGAATAGCAAGCAAGTACAACGTTTGATAAAGGAACTAGAACCAGATGGTGTAGAGGTAACAGGAAGAGGTGCTGGAACAAAGTATCTATATAATCCATCAAAATAAGGACAAAAATAGAGACAAAGTTCCGGAATTATTGATGTTTATATGCCTGTTTTCCATTTCATGAGAATTTAAAATGCGGACATAATACGGACAAATAAGGACATAATACGGACAAATAAAGACAAAACCATAAGTGCAGTTTATGCTGATATTCAGAAGAATTAGGAAGAGAATAAGTTTTTAGGGAGATACCAAGATGGCTAAGGGATAGAAGTAAGGTTAAAAGCTAAAAGGAAGGCTCTTGAAATGAGCCTTCCTTTTAGCTTTAACGTAAATGGCTTTTTAGCACATTTCTTAATTCATCAAATGTTGTACATCCATGTTCTACGACTAAGTTCCAAACCAATGCTGAGTTGTTCAAGCCTATTCTAGGCATAAAGTAATTCCATAGCTCCATTTGTTCTCGTTGTTTTAAATGAATTTTTTCACGCAAAAGTATTTTTAGATCAGCATATGACAAATTTTCTCCGATCTTACTTGGAGATGTGTGCTGCTTTTGATCTAATAACTGCTGTAATAATTGTCTTTTCTTTTCTTTCTCTTGTTGTTTCTCTTCTTCCTGACGCCTTTGTTCCGCTATAAATGATTCCTTTGCTTGTTGATATTTATTAAGGAAGTTTTTACGATGTTCATCTTCCGAATTGGAGTTACTTAGTAGGAATTCATCTTTAATCGTAAGAGCTTCTGAAAAAGGAATTTCATAGCCGCTATTTAAAAGAAATGATCGATATGGCTTATCAGTCCGGTCCTTCAGAAATCGCTGAACTTTTACAACTACCCTATCTTCACTGGAATAGATGTAATACATACTTCTTACATCAATTTCTACACTTTCATTGTAAAAGGGATAATTGAAATAGGTGAAAAACTCCCTATCCTCAATGACTTCCGAAAGTAAACTGTCCCATAGGTGATCTTCTTCAGTTTTTGAAGAGATTGCTAATTCTGCATCCCAAAGAACAATGGCGTTCTTCTCCAGTTCAACTGATTGCTCTTTCTTTTCTATGAACCAGATTGGTTCCATTCCTTGTTCCTCAAAATATTGGTGTCTTTTTATGATTTGATTAGAAAGTTTACTATCATAAGAAGAGGAGACATTTGTAATAACAGAGAGAGCAAATTCTTTAGCTCCAATTTTAACCCAAATATCCGGATACTCTTTTAAGTCAAACTTTGCTTTGTATCCATATTTGACACTTATGTTTGCTCTTATTTTGGCCTGTGTAGATATCTCATCATGAAGTATGTTGACTATTACAGTATGATTTTTGGTTTCTCTCTCAATTTGTCTTTTATATTTTCTCTCCGCTTGATCGACTTTTTTAGATGGTTCACATGCTTCAGAATGAAGGTGTGAAAAATAAAGTCCTCGCTCATCCCCAGCCTTCACAATTAACTTAGCCTGACAATAGGGACATACAAAAAGATTTTTCTGGGCTAGTTTTTTTAAGTTGTTAACCCTATCTTCATCTGTTGAATGTGGGAGTGTGATGACTTCTTTGTCTATAACATGGAGTGCTTCTCTCATGATTACACCTCAGTTCGTACATTTAGTAAATTTGTAAACTCGTTTTCATTAAGTACTGTTATCTCTATTCCTTGCTCTATAAGGCTATAAGCCTTTACTTCTTTTGTACTTAATCCTTTTTCACCAACCAAAGATTTGTCTTGATGCCCAACAATAACGTAATCAGTTTTACTTGAAACCCCGGATTTAATTATCCCGCCTAGGTTCACAACCCTTTGCATGGCGGCTTTTCTGTCAATAGCCTGGAGTTCACCAGTAAAGACAAAGTTTTTATTGTAAAAAGGATGTTCCTCGTTGAAGTGGTCTACGGTAGATGTTATCTCGGATGGCTTAACTCTATTGAAGGTTTTTCTTTTGTAGAGATGTGTTTGTGGTTTGAGTTCAGAGAATTTTCTCACTGGAATGCTTTTGTGCTTTGTTAAATATGATTTTAAAGATGTGTAGTTCTTACTCTCGACACTTTTGATGACAAGTTCAGCACAAGCACGAGCATCTGCCAATGCATTATGGTGCTCGGGAAGTTGTATGCTAAAATGCTCTGCTCTTTCTTTTAATGAATTCCCAATTTTTAAACCGCGAGTAGCCTTGGTACTTATAGGGATACTGCAAATATAACTGAAATCCGGTACCTCTAATTCATATTCTTTTAGGCAAGCGTATAGGACGCTCATATCAAATTGTGCATTATGTGCGACGATAAAAGTATCCTTGAAATGATGGTTGATTTCCTCCCAAATATTATTGAATTTTGGTGCTGAAAGGACATGTCGAGGCTCAATCCCATGCACAGCAGTCATCTCAGGGTCAAAATTGTTTGTAGGTGGATGTATTAGATAATACTTTTCATCGATGATCTCGTTGTCATGGACAAAGGTAATACCCATTGAACAGGCACTGGTCAAACTATTATTCGCAATCTCAAAATCTATTGAAATAAAATCCATTCTATCAACTCCGTTCTTTTATAAAATTGAAATATCTTCCATTAATTATACCCCCTCTGGAATAAGGTTACAATCTTATAATTGAATCTTTATAAGCTTGTAGGTAGAGGTTTGATGAATATTAGGACACAAGAGCGACATTAAAACTTTTAGTTTATATAGCAATTTCAGGAGATATGACTTTAAGGAAAGTGTACTCTTGGCGTAAATTACGCATCAGTATGTTCTTTTTAGTAGTGTTCACAAAACAGCCACATTCCCCCGCTCCACACCCTGTCCTTTCCACCCTTCCATCCATATATAAAGGGTGAAAGGGTGGTGCATTAGCTTGACAATTAAATCGGCGGTTGTTGAGAGTTTTGCGGAGTATTCACAGTTTGGTTCGTTGAAGGAGTTTAACAATCATTTTGAGATGTGGATGGAGGATAAGAAGCGTTTTTTCAGTAAGGGTGAGTTGATTGGGTTGAAGCGGCTGGCTCGTTTTGCTGCGAAGGTTCCTGGGGTGGCGAATGCCAAGATCGGGACGGTCCTGAAGGCGATTTATGAGGAGTATGGGGAGATGGGGATTTCCCGTTCTACTTTTAAAAGGATGATCCTGAAGGCTAGTGAAATTGGTATTTTCACTGTATATGAAACTGCGCGCAAGAATGGCTCACAGTCTAGCAACCTGTATGTGTTCAATCGTTTCCCGATGAATGAACTACCGGATGGCGATCAATTGAGCCACCAATATAAAACTATCATTCCTTCTGAAACTAACATTAAAAAGGATAATAAACGTGAAGAAAAGGCTGCTGAAGAACAATCATCCACAATCCAGGCGTTAAAACTCACTGCTGAACAAGCACCGGAAGATCATCTTTTTGTCAGTGACAGGGTTCCGAGCGATTTCGTTAATCTTGTAAAATACTTTTACCCAACCGCAAAATCAATTGAGGAATTCTGGCGGATGAGCATGGTCGCTGCCTACCGTCACAACTATGAACAAGAAGCAGATATTCTGTTATCCGTGTCACTAGACTCCTTCAAACAACTCGTCCGGAAGCTGAAGTCGAAGGTGGAAGTGAAGAACCCAATTGCTTATTTTACCGGGATTCTGAACAAGAAGTTTCAGGAGCTTTATTTTGAAGAGCTTTATGATATGCAGGCTGGTTGAAACTCGGTGATTAATATTCACAGTCATTTCTTGAAACGGTTAGCTGTGCGATTGGTAACAATCGGCTTGATAAAAAAGATACATAGGGCAGAACCGTTACTGTGATGAAGTATTGCAATGGTTTGTCTATGCCGAAGAGGAACGATCTTTACAGTGGTGAATTAGATTTTTGTTGAGAATCAGGTTTAGTCACCAACTCCATTGGGTAAAAAGACCTTGATTTCTAACTGGTTAAATCAACCTTTTAACCTATATTCAGGTAATGATATTTAATTAAAAAACGTTCTCAACTATAATAAAAAGTGGAAAACTTCACCAACTCATTGGTGTTGTTTGTAAATTTTTTTAACAGGAAGTGAAGGTCCTTGTCTTCAAAAATTGTATTCAACATCAATGATATCAATAATTCTGTTTCAGGCCTAAGTCATACAATCAGCAGACTGCAAAGCATCCAGAATAATGTTGCCAGTGTGAGGAGCAGTGTGGATCCACGAATACTTGGGCGCAATGGAATTAGCGGCCAGTTTCGGCGTGCTTCGGCTTCCTCGGACCGAATTGAAATGCATATGAAGCAGCTGAAGTCTTTCACCATTCAATCCGCCGACCGATATGCGAATTCCGAAAACCGGGTGAATCGCCAGGCAGACGCTGTCAATAAGGCGATTGAGGCGGCAAGGAAGCAGATTGATGGGCACTTTGCGAGTAATTTATATGAAACGTACAATAATACTTATGGCAGATGGGTGGATTTTCTCCATGGTGCGCAATATTCTGCTGGTGCAGGACTCATGCACCTGCTTGGATTCAGGTTCGCGGATATTGATGGAGTACTGCGCAAGTTCCAGGTAGTCGATGATGTTTTACTGGGTAAGATGCGATTGCCTATGGCTAGCATAATTCATAGGATTGAAAGCTCTAAAATGAATATGCTTGCACGGTTGATGGTCAGTCCTACCAGAGCCTTTAGCAAAAAAACCTTATCTGAACTTATTTATAAGCGGGCGGCCAATTATTTTCCGAAGGATATAGCAGGCCTTAGCAACAGCGTTTCCAAGCTTATGGATGATGCCAAGGGCGGAACGATGCTCAATGCAGTGAAAAATAATGCGGGTAGTGTATTGAAAAACGGGTTGAGGCTCGGAAAATCAAATGCGGCACTGGCCGTACTGATAACAGCGGGAGCCGAAACAATTGGCGCAGGAATAAAAATCACTGAAAATTATAATATGTATAGCGGTGAGAAGTTGAAAGAAGAGAACGCGAAAGTGGTAGGCAGTGCCGTATATAAAACGACGGTTGTATCTGCAACCTCTGTCGCAGGAGCCGTAGCAGGCGGGGCTCTTCTAAGTGTGTTCGGCCCTGTAGGCACAGTTGTCGGTGCTTCTGTCGGCGGTTTTATAGGCAGCTGGGTTGGCGACAAGATTGCTGATAAAACTCCTGCATGGGTTGATAAAACAGCCCTGCATTTTAAAGATGGGATCCATAAAGGAACTGAGGCGATTGCTTCAGGTGTCAGCAAGGTAAAGGATGGTTTTAATAATGTGAAAGAACATGCTTCAGGCCTTTTGAGCGGAGCAAAATCAATCCTTGGATTTGGGGGCTAGGAGGGAAACATGAATAAAGTTTCACTTTCTATTGAGGAATTAATTTATTGTTTTTACAGCGAAGGTTATTTTGAGCAGGGGAATGCCTTGAGGCAGGTTTATTTTGGGGAACTGGACGATGAAAAAATGGATCTTTTGCTGCAAATCTCGACTCGTTCGCTTCTGTCTAAAGATCTCTTGATATACAAAAATCATAAGTTTACTCTAGTGGAAGAGCTGGCAGAGGTCATCTCCATGTTAAATTACTCAGACCAATCAATCAAAGCTTCCCGTCATGGGGAAGAAGGCGGCGAGGAGTCTGTTTCCTTCCATTTCAATGGAAAGATGGTCCTCCAGCATTCTCTGCTATATGATGAGCAGGTGCATGTTTTTGAAATAGTATCTGAAGAAAGAGCAGGAGAGATCATATCTGGATTTTACCGAATAAGTCATCAAAGCAGTGGAAGTGGATTTGAACTTAGTCAGGCTGAGTTTGAACAAATGCTGGACTCACTGGAGGATAATCAAAAGCTCTTCGGACTCCCTGTGATGGAGGGGGAAAAACAGCAATTCTATCAAACTCTGAAAACAACAAATGCTCAGTTAAACACGCTGCTATTTATGGAGTTCACTGAGCAAAAGGAACCCGTAGCAAAGAATGTGGTGTTATTTACAAACGATCGCAAGAATAACTGGATCATTGAAAAAAATGAGGATGCTTTTTATGTGAACCAGTGCGATAGCAGTAAAGTGGACCAATTAATCAAAGAAAATATCATAGAGTCATTGGAAAAGGTGCCATATGGAAAATGAAATGCAAGAGAATAATATAAAAGTTTACGATGATCGAGTAGAGGTGGTTTACACCAGCGGAGGGGCAGGCTGTCTGTTGACTGGTGGCGGTATCATGTTCTTGGCATCCCTCTTCATCTTATTTTACATAGTTCCTACATCAGGGGTAGTAAGAGCATTTATAGGAGTGATAATTGGGGGCATTGGCTTCTTGTTTATCAGCACAATGTTGATAAAAGTGTTAAGAGCTATACTCACCGGAAAGGCAGTATATACAGTTCAGGATGGGTATTTTAAAGGGAAAAACAAGGCAGTCGCGATTAAGGACATCACAGATATGAAATGGGCTGGCAGTTCATTGAAGTATCTGGCAATCAAAACGACAAATAAAAAGACCGTCAAGTTATCTTCTTATAACCTTGTTCCTGAAGAGAAAGTGAACCAGGTGATTAACGATTATGTCGTTCCATATGCGACCCCAGAATTTAAGGAGAACTGGAATAAGCGTATGAGCAATAAAGGTGCATAACTTTATAGAAGCTTGCAGGCTAAAGCGATTAGCTCTGTAAGCTTTTCTTATGTGAAAGGTGAGCTTTATATGGAAGAACATAATATAAAAGTTTCAGAAGGAAAGGTTGAAATCCTCTACACGAATCCCGGTGCCGGCTGCATGGTGTCATCGGCGTTATTTGGCACCTTGCTTTCGGCCTTTGTTCTGTTTGTTGTAGCGCCTGATTCCGGTTTCGTAAGAGGCTTTTTAAGTATCGTAATCGGAATGATCGGACTGGTTTTTTCAGGCTCCATTTTACTCAAGCTCATAAGTGTGATCCTTTCAGGCAAGACATTATTAACGATTGAGTCTGGACTGTTAATATGTCGTAAAGATCATGTTCCAATCAATGAAATCAAAGATATCAAATGGGGCGGCTCCAGCTTAAAGTATCTTGTAGTCCAAACCACAAACAAAAAGAACATCAAATTTCCTACTTATAATCTGGTAGGTGAAGAAAAGGTGAACCAGGTTATACAGGAGTATCTAGTTCCTCATGCGACACCTGAATTAAAATTGAAGTGGGAAAAACGCATGGGTAATAAAGGAGCATGAGTGTGTGACTTAGGGACTCAGGGACGGTATCTTGTCTCAATCGGGAGTTGAAATAAGGGGCCTTTTGCTTCTTGTTTTTGGAAGAAACTCTGCTTCCAAATTAATCAAAGAAAATGTCATAGAGTCATTGGAAAAGGTGCCTTATGGAAAATGAAATGCAAGAGAATAATATAAAAGTTTACGATGATCGAGTAGAGGTCGTTTATACCAGCGGAGGAGCAGGTTGTCTGTTGACTGGTGGCGGTATCATGTTCTTGGCCTCCCTCTTCATCTTATTTTACATAGTTCCTACATCAGGGGTAGTAAGAGCATTTATAGGAGTTATAATTGGAGGCATTGGCTTCTTGTTTATCAGCACAATGTTGATAAAAGTTTTAAGAGCCGTACTAACCGGAAAGGCAATATATACAGTCAGGATGGGTATTTTAAAGGGAAAAACAAGGCAGTCCCGATTAAGGATATCACAGATATGAAGTGGGCTGGCAGTTCATTGAAGTACCTGGCAATCAAAACGGTAAATAAAAAGACCGTCAAGTTATCTTCTTATAATCTCGTTCCAGAAGAAAAAGTGAACCAGGTGATCAATGATTATGTTATACCCAATGCGACCCCTGAATTGAAACGGAATTGGGAAAAACGTATGGGCAATAGAGGAGACTGATTGTGAGATTCTAGGGAGTAAGGGGAAGTACCTTTTGCTCCTTTTTTGGAAGATTTTTTGATACAGCAGAACCGTCACTCTGTCTCCTGTAGGCTATTGGTTTATATAAGGATGTGAATGTTGTTGTATACAATCTTTGTGTTTTTATTGGGGGTATTGCTTGTAGGAATTGGAGCAGTTTCTTTTTTTCGGCCCTACAAATATCCTTGGTTAGTAAGATTCTTGATTTTACTCTTTGGTGTAGGGTTTTTGACTTATTCCTTTGCGGATTGGTCAGGTCTAGTAAATTCATTATTATAGGAATTTAAGCAGAACTGGAATAAGTGTATGAGCAATAAAGGCGCATAGATTGGTAGGAGCTTGCTGGCTAAAGCGATTAGCTCTGTAAGCTTTTCTTATGTGAAAGGTGACCTTAATATGGAAGAACATAATATAAAAATTTCAGAAGGAAAGGTCGAGATTCTCTACACGAATTTCGGTGCTGGTTGCATGGCATCATCTGCGTTATTTGGTACGTTGCTTTCCGCCTTTGTTCTGTTTGTTGTAGCGCCTGATTCAGGTTTTGTTAGAGGCCTTTTAAGTATCGTTATCGGACTGATTGGGCTGATTTTTTCAGGCTTCATCTTACTCAAACTCATAAGTGTCATCCTTTCAGGCAAGACATTATTAACAATTGAGTCTGGATCTTTAAAAGGTCGTAAAGAACCGTCCCTAAGTCTCCACCAACCAACTTCCAACAATCAACAAAACGACTAAAACACCAACAAAGACATTTTTCCTCCCCATACCTAAACCTCTTTTCTTTGAATTAGAAATAGGATTGAGAAAATCACCCTTCAATAATGGGAAAAGACAACCGTCCCTTGGTCTTAGGCTCCTTTATTATCCATGCGTTTTTCCCAATTCAATTTTAATTCAGGTGTCGCATGTGGGACTAGATATTCCTGTATAAGCTGGTTCACCTTTTCTTCACCTACCAGATTATAAGTAGGGAATTTGATTTTCTTTTTGTTTGTGGTTTGGACAACCAGGTACTTTAAGCACCGTCCCTTTATCTATTTTACAGTGGCTATAAGCCACCCTCGTGTACATCCTCTGACTAATCAATGATCTAATCTCATAGGGTAATAGTCCTGGTATCTTGTTTGTATAAAGTTGAAAAATTTGTGCATAGGGAACTGAAATCGGTCAAAAAATGAACATTACTATTTGAAAGTCGACAGGTAATGATGTTTGAAACAAATATATACAATATGCTAATGCAACTAATCAACAATTCAGTAAGTAATTTCAATAACCTCTCTCTTCTCATACGGTACCGCATTCATTATTGTGGAAAAATGAAGTAAACCACATAAAGTTTTCGGTATACTTCACCGAAGATTTCGGTGTTGTCAAAGTTTAGTTACATTATACTGGAAATACACATCCAATGTATCATTTTAATTCCATATTAAAGGAGGGTTTTTTTTGGGAACAAAGCCTTTGGAGAATTTCCATAATCCATTGGGAGGATTAATGTCTTACCCAGTAAGTCTTCCTACCAATTGTGGTGAGCCAGACTACCCGATATTCAGTGCTTCGCTTGGGGACCTGAACAATGTCAGCTTATTTAAGAACCGTAATTACGGCAGGCCGATCGAACTTACTGGTGCTGGAGGAGATTTGAAGGAAGATCTAGCGCGAACCAAAGCGATTGCTGAGACTCTGGAAAGGTATTGTTCGTGTGTTTATAAAGAAGAGCAATTCATTTATGCCACTGCTAACGAGCTTGGCGACGAAGCCTTGAATCTGGATAGCATCCCGCAGATTTCAGACTTAGAAGCGGCTCATCCCTCATGCTTCATTAGCAAGCCAGACAAAGACAAAGTGATTCGCTGGGTCAAAGGTTACTCGCTTACGAATAAGAGGACTGTATGGGTACCGGCTGTCATGACTTATCTACATATCCCCCAGCATGAAAATGAAAGATTTTGGCTGCCAATATCGACTGGTTGTGCCATTCACAGAAGTTATGAAGAAGCACTGATTAACGGGATCAATGAGGTTGTTGAGCGAGATGCGATTGCCTTGACATGGCTGCAGCGTTTACAGCTTCCTAAATTGAAAATCAATGAGTACAAGTTGCCGAAATGGGTTCAGGAATATTATCAACAAATCATCAATCAGGATTTTGTCATCACTGAGTTTTTTGACGCGACAACCGATGTGGGCATTCCTTCCATCTATTGCGTTCAGACAACTCCCCATAACCCAAAGTTGTCTACCATTGTCATGTGTACTACGGAATTAGACCCCAATATTGCTTTGACTAAAATCATGAGAGAGGCTGCCTCCTTAAGGATCGCCTTACAAAATAAAAAGCAGAATGATAGAAACATAGATGAATTTCTCGATGTAATGGACGGGGCTTTATTTATGGGGAAACCAGAAAACATGCACAAGTTTGATTTTCTGAAAGAATCCCCGAATACCACTAATTTTGAGGACATGGCTAACTACGCTACAGGTGATAGCAAAGCAGACCTTGATTTCTTGATTGACCACCTAGGACAGAAAGGGCATGAATTGATCGCAGTAGACATGACAACCGATGAGTCCAGGAGACACGGAATGTACGCTGTAAAAGTGATTGCTCCTTCGTTGATGCCATTATCGTTTGCGTACACGGCGAGATTCTTAGGAACGGAAAGACTATATTCTGCTCCTCTTAAAATGGGATACGGAATCAAAAGGGAACAGGATATCAATAAAGATCCTCAGCCATTTGCCTAAATGAAATTGGAGAAAAGGGGGTTAAAAAATGAAGATTCAATTATTCAGCATTGGAAAATTTGCCGATGAAATCGCTAGTTTTCTAGATAGAAATATGGATAATATCCAAATAACCCAATTAAGTGGTATTTATCCTGAATACGACATGGAATTATTACAGGAAGCGGAATTATTCATTGTTCTAAGTTCTCAGCCTTGTGTTGATTTATGTAAGAATTTGGAGAAGCATGCTTATTCAATTGGTGCGAAGTTCTTTCCTGTCATTGCGAATCAACCAATGGTTACTATTGGACCGCTAAGTAATACGGATGAAGGTGCCTGCTACCATTGCTTTGTTGATCGTGTCTTGCAGCATAGTCCAATCGCTGCCGTGCAGAATTCGGTCAATGAATTCTACAATCATAATATGATTCCTTCGGATATGGGTTTCCACCCTGCAGACGTAAGTATGTTCGGTAATTGGCTGCTTTATACGCTCGAACATAATTTAGGTAGCCTGGAAGGTCAAATATTCAACTTCAATACTTATAGTCGATATGGTTATAAAAGTAATGTCATTGGCGTCCATGGGTGTGAAAGATGCGGTACACAAAATGAGGCAGCCAGGAGCTATATGACTTTGGAAAATATGTTCAAAAATGAAATGGGCGGGAAGGAGCTTATAAAATGATTGCATCCAAAAAAATAACAGCGCAACAAATGGGATTGGCTGTTTTCAACGATCCGCAATTCAAGCTTCCTGAAAGACCTTTGTTTTCTAATCACTTCACCCTAATCCAACATCTCGAGGATGGCCTTATCATAGATGGAGGAATCGAAAAACAATTACTTAGAGGGAATGCGACTAAGACATTGATTCCTGAACTAATCCCGTTATTGGATGGTACTAAAAGTATTCCGAAAATAGCTAGTGAGCTTCCAGAATATGAGCTCAGGAATATATATGAAGCTGTAGCCTTATTATATACAAGAGGTGTCATCCAAGAGGGGTATCAAGTAAATGAATCTCCTGCATCTCCTTACCTGCCGTATCTGGAAAGGTTCATTGATGGGACGCGAATCAATGTTTCGGCTGGCCAGGCTTTAGAGCGTCTGCGCAGCCACACGATCAATATTATTTCCGACAGAGAGAAATACATTAAACTAAAAGAGCATTTTTTACAATATGGGGTACAAGTTGATGATCGGGACTGTGCTGAACAATCCGCAGATGCCAACCTGATTACTTTGTTGGTTCTGGATCACATCGACGATTTATATGACCATAAAGTAACCATGAAGAAGCTGGCTTCCAGGAAAGTTCCTTGCTTTGTTGCGATATTACAGGGCAGTACGCTTATTACTGGGCCATACATAGATACTGAAAATACAATGTGCTTTGAATGTTTTCTAGAGCAGCTGGAGAGAATCTCTGTCAGTACAGAAACAGATGATTCCGTTGGAGTAAGCAGGTTGAAAGAGGCAGGCTTAGGATATGTGGCCGGGGAGCTGACCAATTTCTTATCAAGGGTCTCATCTCTTCTAATCACCCAGAATATGGTGAATATAGTAGATTTAAAAACATGGGACTCAAATCAAATTAAATTCTCTAAAGTTCCATATTGTATAGGTTGTGATTGCGTCGACGACAAGGACCCGGTTATTGATATCGTAAGTCAATATGAAAGTTTTGTATCGTTTCCACCTCGTGAATTCATCAGTATCAAAGATCATCAGAATCATTATCGACCGAAGAATCTTGAGTTGGCAAGGTTTTTTAAAGAGTTTCATAGCTTTCCTTTTATTCAGCTAGAGAAGGAAAGCAGCTTGCCGACGGCACAGGAACTGAAGGAAGGGAAAGCTGCTGATTTAAGAAAGCTGGCAAAAATACTGCTGTTTTCGAATGGGCTCAAAACGGGCAGTACTCCAAGACCGAATCAAGTGAATCGATATGCCCCGACAGGTGGGAATTTGGGATCCGTTGACATGTATTTCTTGAATACAGGAATTGAAGGGCTTGAACAGGCCGTTTACTTTTACGATCCATTAAAACATGGGCTTTATCAAATTACCGAGAAGCTGGATCAATCAATATTAGCTGAAGCCATAGCTGATAAGGACAAAATCCAAGCGGAATTTTCGGAACATTTGGGATATTTTGTACTTGCAGGTTCCTATGAGAAAGTTGCTCAAAAATACAAAGAATTTGGATATAGAATCGTGAATCTCGATGCAGGTGTTGCATTTACCCATATAAAGGCATCGAGTGAGGCAACGGGATTGAGTGTGTTGGAAACAGATCGATATATCGATGATCATTTAATGCAGTTACTCAAGTTCAACAGAAGGAAAGAAATCATCACATACTTAATCGCAGTAGGAAAAAGGAGTGAGCTGGATGAATAAGGCACTTCACCCTAATTATACGATTGTTCACGAGTTGATTGAGACAGCGAAGCATGGCTCATTGGTGGATCTCCCGGCTGCATCTGAACATATTCTTACGGAAATGCCAGCATTCGATCATAGTCTGGATCAGATATTAAGTGCGCGACAATCAACACGATTCTTCGATCAGGAGAAAGCCATATCATATGAACACTTGATGAAGATCCTAGAAAACAATAAGGAGTTCCAGAGGACTAACTGGTTTGAGGATTTTGAAGAGGGTACCAGCATCGAGCAATATGTTCTGGCCAGAAGGGTCGAGAAAGATCTGGAATTCAAGAATGACCGTATTTATGAATACTGTGGACAGGAATTGATTCCTTTAAATGATATCTGTTTAACAGAAATCATCAATGAGATTTTTCTGCAAAAAGAGAATTCTCTCAAGCTGCTGCTATCATCATTTTTGTCGGAAAAGTGGAGAGGGCTGTCCAACTATATGGTCCAAGAGGATACAATCGACTGCTAAAAAAATCTGGCGCGATTGCCGAATTCTCATGGCTGCATACAATTGACCTAGGCTATGTAGGAACCGTCTTCGCAGGCATTTTGCCAAGTGGGTTAAGGAAAATATCAGATCTGGATGGTTATCGGAAGTGTCAGATGTTTGCTTTCGCGTTGGGTCATCCAATACAGCAACTTGAAAGGAGGTGATAAACATGGAAGATAAGAAACAATTAGAACTATATGCTGAGGAACTGCCTGAGATGTCACAAGGGAATGTCTTGCTCGCATCTACTTCTACAATCAGCACTGAGTCCAGTGCCCTAAGCGCTTCATGCCCTACATCAAGCGTAAGCACTTACGGAACAATGAGCAGTTTCAGTTGGTAAGGTGAATTTTGAATTTTAGGAGGACTCATATGGATACTAATCCTAAAAAAGAACTTGAGTTGTTTGTTGAAGAGCTTTCTGAAAATGAAACTTCTATCATGAATTATGGCTGCTGCTGGGCTTGTGGCTCTTCGTTCACATCAGCATCAACATTTGGAAGTTGTGCAGGAACGGCATCGACAGCAGCAAGTGCTTCCTGTGGATGTTAAAAAATAATAAGGTGGGTTTGACATGACTGAAAACGTAGATTTGGAGTTATATGCAGAAGAGCTTACGAATGAAGCTGACTTGAATCTCGCGAACTGTTTGGCCACGCTTTTGACTGGCGGATCCTTTGCAACTGCGGGTAGTTGCGGATCATCTGTGGGAACTTCATCGACATTCTCTTCTGCCGGGTAATAAACAAAAAAAGTATGGATAAGAGACATTATATAGTTGCCGCTATATATGTCTCTTATTACTAAAAGAGGGTGGAACTATCAATGGCAGGTGAACCATTAATATATGACAATAATCAGGATGCCTTTCATTTCTCAAGTACATCTAGACTTCAATTCAATGATCTATTCGAAATAAGTGATATAGATAATAACATATATTTATACAATAAACAAACAGAAAAACTCTTCAGGATTCCGGCACATGCGAAGCTGATCTTATCCAAGATCAGGGAGTCAAACGTAACGTTCGACGAGTTATTTAGGGATCTGGGAGAAAGCTTCGATTTGAAAAATCCGGATGTAACCAACCAATTAACAGCCTTTATAAATCAAATGCTCAATGTGGGTGTTATTTTTACCCATACCCACAATCTTGAAGAAGAGAAAAGTTCTAATGGAACGATGTGGAAGGATAAGATTGATGGACGAATCTTGAAATTCAATCTTATATCTACATTGGATGAAGACCTGCAGGGATTTAAGCTCAAACTTCCCGCCTGGTCGAAAAAGACTTGGACAATAACAATAAGCATATATACATTATCATTATGCCTATTTATCTATATTTTTATGATGGATAACCCTAGTTTATTCTATGGGAGCAGAAATTACTTCTTGATTATTCCCTGGCTGATCGTCCACCTTACAGGACATGAATTAATGCATGCAATAATGTGTAAACACGTCGGCGGTAAGGTCAAAGAAGCTGGTGTAGGATTGTTATATTATTTTATTCCTGTTGCTTATGTGAGAACAGCTGAAACATTCAAATTATCATCGGGAAAAAGGGCAGCCATTGCTGTAGTGGGTCCTGTTTACGATATTACAATGGCTTTGATAACACTTGTAATCACTATTTTGACTGAAGGAACATTTTTCCATTATATAGCTTTTCATATTATGGTTTTTCAGTTTTCATTATTTATCTTCAACTGTAATCCTTTATTGCCAACAGACTTGTTCAGGACAATTGAAAGCTTGTCCGGGCAGATCAATGTCCGCGGAAGAAGCCTTAAGTTCCTGAAAGGAATGGTAATTAAAAAGTCTTTGCCGTTGTATCTCAAGAACATAAGCGTAAAGATGAAGTTTTTTTACTTTACCTATTCCATCCTGTCAGTACTATACCTCTCGTTATTAATCTATTTGACTTTAAATATAATCATTAAGGCCATCAATTAAGGCCCTGGAGGGAGATTTATGAATCCACAAATCCTTGAAGGCACAAGTACCGGGATTGCTGATCTTCTGCTTACTAGAATTAATGTGAACAGTACCCCGCAAATGAAAACACTAAACTTATGTGAAACAGGGGCAATGATTGATAAAATCGTGAATTTGAAAAAATCATTGAAACCATTGTCAAATGAATTAATAGATGAAATCTTTTCAGTGATCCCAAAAGTGGAAGATAAATCTTCAAGAAACGCCTTTATAAAATTAAAAAGGGATTTGCATAATGACAGAAGAACCAGCATTACGGAACAGAAATTACAATCCATGCTTTCTCATTTGAATGATGGGCAAAAAGAGTTATTCAAGAGCTGGTATGAAAACCATATGGAACTAGTTTGCTGTGAAGAGAGATTAGTTGAAACATATAATCAAGAAATCGCTGCTGCCGAAAACAACCTGAAGGCAGCATTTGAGGATACAGATGACAATGAACTGCTCAGAGGGCTTTCTTTGGTGAATCCCAGCCTGGTTGACACTATATTAAGGAAGAAAAATAAAAAGTGGAGCCTGGATGCCAATATTACCAAATCAACCTATTCCTATCTGCAGCGTGCCATTTTGAAAACGAGCCCTTTAAGTACTCTTACCCAATTAGCAGGCACTTGCTTAGATAGTGGGGAAAAAGAACTTCAATGGAGTAACGGCTCCAGGCACAGTCTAAGATGGTCGAGGTCACTGATTACCTCTTTCTTTGAATATGTAAGCAGGAGTGACGAGTATAAGCACCTGATTCAATTCCATCTTTCAACAGAAGTGAATTTCGATGGAAAGTCACGAAGGATCAGAGGTGTGTACTATAACCAGGGAGGATTTAGCTGGAAAAAAGAAGAAATCATCTCTAATAATATGTTGGTCACTATACTTTCTAAGCTTGATAACAAGTTTAATTCACCGTTTTTCTTGGCCGGTTTGGAGGAAGAACTGGATGTCCCGAACAAAAGCATGATTATGAAATTATTATTATCTCAACGTTTGATCAGGCCCCATTGCGCCTTTTTCGAGTGCCATCGATGATCCTTTCGCTAAAATAGCGGACCTTATTGAGACAAGGAATAATGAAAAGGACAATTCCTTAATCAGTCTATTAAGGAATTTGGAAACTCTTAGATGCCGCTTAATAGCAGAAGAGCGGGCCTCAAAAAGGCTGAACATCGTCCAGGATATCAGAACGACTCTTCAACATATCATTGAACAGATTCCTTTCACCAGCGCTGAGCGATTAAGTGAAACGTTAATTTATGAAGATGTCCGCTCGAAATGCTCCATTCCGTACCTTGGAGAGCATGTAAAAAAAAGACTTGGAGAAGCTTGAAAAACATATTGAACCATATATTTTTGTGACGAATTTTTATAGTCAATTGGTTCAATGGTATAAAGACAATATCGGCAAAGGTAAGAAATGTGACTTATTGACATTTCTTACCCAGCTGGCCAGCAAGGAGAATGTTTTGAGCCATATGATCAGTTCAGCAAGAAGTTATGATATGGATCCTTTAAAGGTAAAGGCTGAATTGAAAGAACCACTGACATTCAATGTATTTTTCCAAGTTGCCGCTAAGAGTTATGATGACATTTTAAATGGGAATTACTCTTTGATCGTTAATAAGATTTCTAATGGGCGGGGTACCATTTTTTCAAGGTTTAACAAGTTGTTCAATCCTGAAGTTTACCGAAGAGAGCTGCAATGTTGGATGACACAAACGTTTGAAGGCAGACCTGTGGAGTTCTCCGTTTCGACGGATTGGTCGAATTTGCAAGAGAATTTTTCAGTATTGGATGACTTTATAAGATGGGTCGAAGATATGGATTATACGGATAGCGGAACCAAGCATTTTTTGAAGGACTTTAACATTGAACATGATACCGAGAATGATGTACTGAAAATTATCGATGGATCAGGTGAACGGATTTCCCCGGTTTATACAGGTACGGTACCTGAGCATATGACGTCCGGGATCAACAAGATTTTCATGACGCTTGCTAACCCCTGGATCATCAATACTCCTTTTGGAATTAATCCAAGACCATTTCAGACTGAATTCAATGGAAACAGGATGCACATTGAAAGAGAAGAAGATGGAAGGATCGTGCTTAATAGGGAAAAATGGATTTTCCCAAGTAGCGATTTTGAAGAAATCCTTTCCACTGCGGATAAAATCAATGTTATGTTTAAAATAAGAGAATTTTTCCAATCCAATTATTTGCCAAATGAAGTATTTGTTTTAGTTTCTGACGAACATGGCTCTCTATTGGGAGAGAAACCATTTTATTTACATATTGATAATCTATATTCGCTCAATATGTTGATCAGGAAAGTAAATAACAGTAAATTTGTTGTCTTTACAGAGGTACAACCGAATGAAGGCGATACATGGTACAAGAATGAGGCGGGAGAGCCTGTGGTAACTGAGTTCGTCAGTTTGGGAAGCATTAAATACCAATAAGGGGTAGACAGATGAAAAATTATGAGTGGCTTCAGTACAATATTTATTCGAAGGATATTCACGAGTTGGATTACCTCGTAAGTTTCATTGTAAAACCAGCAGCATACAAAGTGAAAACGATGTTTGATGTGAGCAATTGGTTTTTTATCCGATACCTGGACGAAACGGGTCCACATATCAGGCTCCGCTTCCAAATCAGTGAAAATGAATTCTCGGACGTCATGGGATGCCTGGAAGAGTTCCTGTCAACTTCTCTTGAATCTTTAAATGAACAATCCATTGCCATTCCGAAAAGGCTGCTTCCGCTAAATATGGGAGAAGGGCTTTTCTCCTCGGCTGCGAGAAGATTTGAATTGTCTCTTTATGATCCCGAGTTAGAAAAGTATGGAGGGGAAGAAGGAATCTTACACTCGGAAAAGCACTTCAGTTCATCCAGTAACCTTATTTTAGAGGTTATCGAAGACATTATAACAGAGAGGGTCAACAGGTTCGAATTTGCGATAAAGTTGATGGATAACCTGATGAAGGCGGCTTGGGAAAACCAAAACGAAATCGATGAGTTCTTATTAAACTACACGAAGTATTGGGCAGGAGATAAACTGAAAAATGGTGATAATCAAATCAGCCAAAACTTCATCAATTCTGCCATGTCCAGAAATGAGAAAGTCAAAGAAATACTGGTGTCTGAATTTCCTCCAAATACTGAAAGGGCATTGGAGCAATTCACTGATGAACTGAAGCTGATTTTACAGGAAATGAACCCTTTAGGTGAGAGTGGACCTGACGGCATTTATTTTCATTTCACTCATATGATGAATAATCGCTTAGGGGTATGGCCAATTGAGGAATCTTATTTAGCGGCACTTCTGTATAGTGCAGGGAAAACAACAGTAACCAATTAAAGGTTAGGAGTTGAAAATATGAGCGTGCTGGTAATGGAGAAAGAACCATTGATAGTAGAAGGTTTATCGAAGAGTTATGGAGAAAGCAAAGTGTTGAATGAAATCTCCCTTACTTTAAATCAGGGAGAAATTTTTGGGGTTCTCGGAAGGAATGGAGTTGGTAAAACAACCTTCCTTGAAAGCTTGATTGGTCTTAGGTCATTTGAAGCAAAAAGAGTTGAAATATTAGGGTTAGATGCTAATGATCACCGCAAATTTCTTACTAATAAAATTGGTGTGCAGCCACAAGAGGCAGCCCTTATGCAGCGTCAAAAGGTCAGGGAAATCATGGAGCTATTCGCGAGCTTCTATGAGGAGAAGACGGACATAAACGGAATCCTGGATGATTATGATATGCAGGGAATCTCAAATAAATATGTCAAGGATCTATCAGTTGGTCAAAGGCAAAGATTGTTGATAGCTCTTGCATTAGTAGGTAATCCTTCTATATTGATCTTGGATGAACCAACAGCAGGGTTGGATCCACAGGTCAGGTTGCTTATTTGGGATAATCTGGAAAAGTTGAAAAAGCAGGGAAAGACGATCCTAATCACAACGCACTATATGGAAGAAGCCAGCCAGCTCTGTGACCGTATTGCTATTTTGCATGATGGCCGATTTGTTGTATGTGATACACCGAAGAAAGTTATTCAAAAGCATGCTACTCCAATCAAGCAGACACTCGAATCTGCATTCATTAATTTAACGGGGTCAGATTTAAGAAGAGGAGTGGATTGACCGATGGAAGTTAATACTGAAACAAATGCTAGAATTAAAGTTGACAGCTTTGGGAAGACCCAGAAAAATTCCTTTAATGGGTACAGTCAATTAACTAAGGCTGGGTTAACTGAAATCATCCGCGAACCCAAACTTATGTTTTTCATTTTAGTGTTTCCATTGATCTTCCTTTTGTTTTTTGGTGTGATGGGTAAAATGGTGCCTGCATCGGAATCAATGGGGCTGGAGTTTTTTGAATTCATGTTTCCGGGTTTATTGATTTTTGCATTAATGTCGATCGGGCTGCTTGGCACCTCGACTCCTATTGTGGAAATGAGGCAAAAAGGAATCTTAAGGATGTTCGAACTAAGTCCATTAAGTAAGACAACTTTCATCCTTGCCCAAATCAGTATCCGCTATTTACTCTCAGTGATTCAAATTACCTTGTTTATGATTTTAGGTCTATTATTTGGTTTTATTTCATTAAACAATTTGGTTCCAATCATATTATTATCCTTACTCGGTGTGGGACTTATGCTGACACTGGGATTCTTTTTTGGTTCGGTTTTCAAATCTAGTGAAGTTACAAGCGGAGTACTTGCAGGTGTTAGTGCGCCATTGCTCATGTTGAGCGGTGTTCTGCTGCCATTCACTTTGCTTCCAGATATCATCGAAAAAATCGCCATGTTCATTCCTTTCACCTATCTTGGTGATGCGATGAGGCAGATCTTTTTCCCAGATTTACCTGGCGAATATTCTCTTATGACAGATATCTTAGTCATCATTGGTTTTACAGTGGTTGTTTATTTCATATCAGTTAAAACTTTTAAATGGAATCTAGATAAGAATTGAGGGTGATTTTATGAAAAAAGGCAGAAAGATGGCGATGTTCATTTCTTTGTTCATTTTAATTGTCTTTCCACTCATCTTCTTAATTCTATCTTTGAAGACTGGACAGTGGAAATATAGTACTTATAGCTTGGCTCCTATTTTAGCTGCAGGTCTGACCGGTATCTTAATTGCAGTCAGAAAACCGAAGGAATGACTGAAAGCTATTAAGTCATTCTCTGCCTTGACCGTGGATTTTCCAAGCTTTCGTATCTATCATTAAAATTTTGATTCCGATAACCGTTTTTCTATTTTTACAAAAATGACTTTGATATGGGCCTTTCTATTCTGTCTGGAACAGGGAAAAGTCGTGCTAAATTACTAAGAATTTACTAAAAATTCTCAACAATTCACATGAGTCATGGTATACTACTGGTAAAATAGACCATTCCACACAAGGAAGTCCCCTCTTATTGGGCCTTGTCGAAAGGTCATAGACAAATGGTTATGAGGTTTTAGGAATGATGGATTCTAGTGCTGTACCAATTTATGTGGAAATGATCAAGGTCATTGAGAGCTCTATTTTTCAAGGTTCATTCAAGGAAAGCGCTAAGGAGTTTGTTAGATTCAAAGCTGAAAAAGGTCTGGTTTTCGGTAAGTTGACAGTCCTTCATCATCACCTTTTTGATAATAGTGAAAAGCATATTTATGAATTGGCAGCTGTTATAGAAATTCTAATACTCTCGGCAGATATTTTTGATGATTTGCAAGATAAGGATAATCCGTTTACTCCATGGTCACAAGTTCCCGACTCCATTGCGTTGAATATTGGATTGGGGCTGTTAAGTCTTTCAAATCAATATTCATTCACTATTTCGAAATCCATTCCCCATGGGCAAGAATTGCTCAGCTGCATTCAAGATTACAGTCTTGACTCTATAGCAGGACAGCATTTGGACCTATTGGATTTAATTAAGGGAGAAGAGGACTATATTCAGATGATCCGGCTGAAGTCTGGAAAACTCACTGCATTAGCCTGTCTTGCTGGGGCTATCGCGGGAAATGCATCTCCTCAGGCTTTGGAAATCATCAGAAAATATTCGGAAACTGTGGGAATGTTTGCTCAAGTCAGCAATGATATTGAGGGAGTATTAAGGACTGACACCAAAAATGACCTGTTGAATAAAAGAAGGACCTTGCCAGTTTTATACCTGTTAAATGAATTCAACCAGGCATCGAAGGAAGTTGTCCGGGAAGTCTTTACAGATCGAGGGCTTATAGAAGAAACCCTTCCATTAGTTGTTGAGAAAATTAAACAGTCTGGTGCAGTCCAGTATGCTCAAGTCAAACAAAGAGTCTGGAGTCTAGAGGTATCCAGGATGATCGATGAATTGCCCGTTGAGGATGATAAAAGAAATCAGTTAAAACAATTTATCTTATAAGGAGGAATTATAATGCAGGAGTTAATAAGTTATTTAGTGGAAAATGCTGATGTTTTGGACAAGGTGAAAGTGGGGACAGCCAGTCTGATCAATGTTACATCTACAGAACTCCAGGCGATATTAGATGTCTTTGACAGTTCTTCTGGATTGTCGAAAAGAGCTGGATATTGGGATTGATCCGGGAGAGTTGAATGAGTTTCCACGGTCATATCAAGTTAGATAGTAATAGAAAGATTGTTTTTTATGGCACAATTTTATTTGCTTTGCTCAACATTATTTATTCAGCTTACATAGTCCTTAATTATCCCTATATCGGACTAGACGTTAAGCGACTCCCAGACGAGAACGCATATTTGGTGTACGGTATGCAACCCAATGGGTGGGCAGTTAATTCAGATATAAACATCAGCGATAGAATTGTTTCGATAAATGGTGCACCTCCAGCTGAACATCTGCCAGTGCAGATGTTCAGTACGATTGAGAAAGCCCATTCATTCATCCTTGATCGCCAAGGAAATCGAATGGAATACATAGTAGAGAAGGGATACGGGAACCTTCAATTAGGGACTCAACTTTTGTATCCAATCTCCGTTCTTCTCATATCTGTCCTGCTGGGTCTATTTGTATACAGCCGTTATACTGGTGGGCGTGAAGCCTTGTATCTATTATTATTCACCGTTTGCCTGGGATGCAGTTATCTCAATGCAAGTGGTTCGGCGAGGTCCGACATCTTCAGCAAAGGCATGACCTTTGCCACTTTGATGCTGATCCCAGTATTCTTCGCGTATTTCCTTGATAATTACATAAGAAATAAATTTAATGTATCTTTCATTCATAAGAGACTTTTAAAAATGCTTGTGTTTAGTAACATCCTGTCTTTTTCGGTATTTTTATTATCTCTTTTTATTTATGCAATGCAGGATATTCGCACTGCTCTGATCTCTCTTTCGTTCATTTTGGAAGTTATCTTGATTGTTTTTTCACTTATCATCCTTTTGATCAGGCAGCAGGATCCTGCACTAAGAGCCAATTTGAAAATCTTGTTATCTGGAATCATTCTCGCTTTCTTTCCATTCATGTTCCTGAATAGCATCCCAATGATTTTTTTCGGATCAGGGATTGTATCTGGAGAGTTTGGTGCTATCTTTATATTGATTCTTCCCCTAACAATCGTTTATCTGTTGATGGCCAAGCAGTTGTTTGACATTGACTTTGTCATAAATCGAGTTGTCTATAATTTTGTAGTCTCCATGCTCTTTACACTGATCATAGCCGTTCTGATGCTTTTTTTAATAAAGGATTCTTTAGTTTCCTCAGACTTTATTACGTTCACCGTGATTTTGTTTTTGTTGTTGAATATTTTCTTATATCTTATAAAGGATATATTTCATTATGATTTCAGATTAAGCGTGTTGGCAGGTAAAAATTTTTATCAATACAGTTTATACAGATATATTGAAATGATTAAAAATGAGCCATCCCGGGATAAGTTATTCGTAAAGCTCTCAGAAGAGGTCCGGACCGTCTTGTCTGTTAATGAAGTTTCGGTAATGGGGATTCCTAAGCTTAAAGACTTTCAAGATGCTCCTGAGGAAATTCCGATTGGAATTCTAAGGAATCTTGAAGTTGGTGAAATACACCAGAACCATAAATGCTTCTTTGTGAAGGTTGGCAGTACGAGTGATTTTAATTATTTGCTGTTCAGTAAATCGAAGCCAAATTCGACAAAGTTAAATCGTGAAGAAATGGAATGGTTAAGAGCCCTTGCCTACCATACATTCGTTTCTTTCGAAAACCTATGGCAAATCGATGAATTGCTTACAGAACTGCAATCTCCACAGAATAGGATTGAAGAGGCACCCTCCTATTCGTTTTTTTCTAAACTGCTCTTTTCTATATCAGAGCGGGAGAGAATGAACCTTTCCAAGGATATTCACGATACTATTCTTCAAGAGAGTATATTCATCAATCGTAAGTTCGACTCTATGAATGAAAGTCTAAGCAAAGAGGAACTCCTTGCTGAAGTTCGCTGTATTCAAGAAAGAATTCTTGATGGAATCTCCTTGGTCAGGGAGGTTTGTCATGAATTACGGCCACCTTTGTTGATAGAGAATGGGATACTATTTTCTATAGAAGAATTGATTGGCAAGGTGCATTTAAGAACCAACATGGTTGTGAAGTTCCGACATAATCTAATAGATTCCCTTGAAAATGATATTGATTTCAGCCTTAATATTTATAGGATTTTCCAGGAATTATTGAATAATGCCGTAAAGCATTCAAGGGCTTCCCTTATAGAAATGAATTTGAACCAGGTTGAAGAAAACTTGGTCATTGAATATCGAGACAATGGAGTTGGTTTTGAACCTTCGGAACATCTAGAGGGGTCTGACCAATTGGGTCTTGTAAGTTTAAAGGAAAGAGCTGCAGGTTATGGAGGAACCTTTAAAGTCGAATCAGGAAAAGACAGAGGAGTTTTTATTCAATTCCATTTTCCAATAAAGAAAGGAGAAAGGTATGATTCATATTCTTATTGTAGATGATCATCCTGCGATTGGCGAAGGAACAAGACTTATACTGGACCAAGAAGAAGACTTTAGAGCGGATTATATCGATCCCGTTAACCAAGATCTTGATGCCAAGAACTTTGATAATTATCAAGTATTCATTCTTGACCTTTATATGCCAGAAGTAACTGGACTTACACTGGCGAAGAAAATACTCTCTAGTCATCCAGAAGCAATCATCATCATCTTTACCGGATTTGAAATCAGTACCCATTTTAATATATTGTTGGAATCAGGAGTGCATGGATTCATAAGTAAAACGGCCTCAAAAGAACAGTTCATTACCTCGATAAGATGTGCGTTAAGAGGAGAAGTCGTTTTGCCCTTGGAATTGTTAAGGCAGCTAAAGAAAGTGGAGACCAAGCCTTTAGGGGGAGATTTATCCGATGTCAGTTTGACAGAGAGGGAGCAGAAGATCTTAATTGAGGTTTCCGAAGGATATACAAACAGGGAAATTGGTGAAAATCTTCTCCTAAGTCAAAGGTCAATTGAGTATTCCCTAACAGGAATCTTCAGCAAGCTGGGGGTAAAGTCCAGGACAGAAGCGTTAAGAAAAGCTGATAAACTAGGCTTGATTCCAAAGGTAGGAATTTAGGCAGCGTTAATTCTGAGCATGGGGACGTACCTTGTGCTTTTTTTTGTGTGGGGAAATGGTGGAGGGTCAGGGAGAAGGTTCTTTATTCATAATAAGTGAAATTGTGTAAATTATAGAGACGGCACATCACCGTCCCTTTGTCTCTTTGGTATACAAAAATCATTAGTTTACTCTAGTGGAAGAGCTGGCAGAAGTCATCTCCATGTTAAATTAGTTGAAGTAGTCTATACCGGCGGAGGGGCAGGTTGCCTATTGACTGGTGGCGGTATCATGTTCTTGGCATCCCTCTTCATCTTATTTTACATAGTTCCTACATCAGGGGTAGTAAGAGCATTTATAGGAGTGATAACTGGGGGCATTGGCTTCTTGTTTATCAGCACAATGTTGATAAAAGTGTTAAGAGCTATACTCACCGGAAAGGCAGTATATACAGTTCAGGATGGGTATTTTAAAGGGAAAAACAAGGCAGTCGCGATTAAGGACATCACAGATATGAAATGGGCTGGCAGTTCATTGAAGTATCTGGCAATCAAAACGAAAAATAAAAAGACCGTCAAGTTATCTTCTTATAACCTTGTTCCTGAAGAGAAAGTGAACCAGGTGATTAACGATTATGTCGTTCCATATGCGACCCCAGAATTTAAGCAGAACTGGAATAAGCGTATGAGCAATAAAGGTGCATAACTTTATAGAAGCTTGCAGGCTAAAGCGATTAGTTCTGTAAGCTTTTCTTATGTGAAAGGTGAGCTTTATATGGAAGAACATAATATAAAAGTTTCAGAAGGTAAGGTCGAGATCCTCTACACGAATCCAGGTGCCGGCTGCATGGTGTCATCGGCGTTATTTGGCACTTTGCTTTCCGCCTTTGTTCTGTTTGTTGTAGCGCCTGATTCAAGTTTCGTAAGAGGCTTTTTCAGTATCGTAATCGGATTGATCGGACTGATTTTTTCAGGATCCATTTTACTCAAGCTCATAAGTGTGATCCTTTCAGGCAAGACATTATTAACGATTGAGTCTGGACTGTTAAAAGGTCGTAAAGATCATGTTCCAATCAATGAAATCAAAGATATCAAATGGGGCGGCTCCAGCTTAAAGTATCTTGTAGTCCAAACCACAAACAAAAAGAACATCAAATTTCCTACTTATAATCTGGTAGGTGAAGAAAAGGTGAACCAGGTTATACAGGAGTATCTAGTTCCTCATGCGACACCTGAATTAAAATTGAATTGGGAAAAGCGCATGGGCAATAAAGGAGCCTGAGTGTGAGATTCTAGGGAGTAAGGGGAAGTACCTTTTGCTCCTTTTTTGGAAGATTTTTTGATACAGCAGAACCGTCACTCTGTCTCCTGTAGGCTATTGGTTTATATAAGGATGTGAAAGTTGTTGTATACAATCTTTGTGTTTTTATTGGGGGTTTTGTTTGTAGGCATTGGAGCAATTTCTTTTTTTCGACCCTACAGATATCCTTGGTTAGTAAGATTCTTGATTTTACTATTTGGTATAGGATTTTTGACTTATTCATTTGCGGATTGGTTCGGTCTAACAAATTAATTATTATTAGGATTCACAATTCAGTGATTCATCTTGCTGTCCGTTAGCCTAATAAAGAAAATCCATACTTCTTTGCGAAGTATGGATTCCTCTCAGCGACAAGGGGACGGTTCTCGTGTCTCATAAAAAGTGAAAATATGTAAATATCAGAGACGGTAGAACCATCCCTCTGTCTCGGTAATTGAAGGAGGAGTTAGTATAGCCACATATAAAGTAATTTTATTGGATTTGGACGGAACGATAACAGACCCTAAAATAGGGATTACTAAATCGGTTCAATATGCGTTGCGAAAAATGGATATAGCTTCACCTGACGTCGATCAACTTGAAGGTTTTATTGGGACTCCTCTTCAAGTTTCATTCGTTGAATACTTCGATTTTGATGAACATCAAACTGAGAAAGCAATTGATTTTTACAGAGAGAGGTTTAAGGTAAAGGGAATAGTAGAAAATGAATTATATCCAAACATTCTCGGCTTATTAACATTTCTAAGAGAACAGAGTTTTAGTTTGATTGTTGCTACTTCAAAACCTACTATCTTTGCTGAACAAATATTACAGCATTTTAAGATTGACCACTATTTTGACCTTGTGGTTGGAAGTAATCTAAATGGAACGAGAACTTCAAAAACAGAAATTATTCAATACGTACTTGATGAGTACAAACAATATAAGCCGGAAGATTTTCTTATGATTGGCGATCGGAAGCATGATATAGTGGGTGCCAATCATAACGGTATCGATTCAATAGGAGTGTTGTATGGATACGGATCTCTCGAAGAGTTAAAGAACTCCGAGCCTACTTATCTTGTCGAGAGCGTTGAACAGGTAAAGGCGGTTTTTGACTTGAGTTTTACGCTTTCTGAATAGTTTCCAGTATTAATAGTTGGGATCTTCATAGGTTATATTGGAATTCCAATGCTCTCACGATTGGTCGATTTAATCTTGGACTAACGATGGATTAAGTAAATGAGCAAATCTATAAAATACAATGTTTTGAACCAATAAAGGGGTAATTAGATGAAAAAGGTTGGATTTATACTAGGTATAGCAATAGTTATTATAGCTGTGTTCATATTTGTAAATAAATTGTACTATCCCTCTCTTCCTATAGAGGATTTATCAGCAAAAGAAGCTATTGATAAACTAAAAGAATCGCAAAGTAAAATAGCAGAAATTGCAGTAGAAGGCGATTCTATTTGGTACATCACAAGAAGTGAGAACAAAGGTATATCGATTGCTGATGAAAATATAAAACAAATGATTGGCTCAAATGGATGGGAATTTAAAGAAAAAGATGGTGCTGGTCTGTTCTTTGAAAAAGACGGAAGGAGATTAATTGCCACCACTCAAATGTGGACTGGAAATTATGTTCTCGTTAAAATCCCAGGTGATTTTAAATAATCTTGAGAGGATTTAAATAATAAACTATCCTGTGAGTTGATCCAGGGAGGATTAACTGATTTTTCTGTTTATTTCCTATTGAGTTAAAGTAATCAGGAGTTGATGAAGCACCGCTAATAATAAGTTTACAATGATAAAAGAAGGTGATAAATATGTTTCAATTTCTTAGTCTGGAACTAAGTCAATTATATGGAGAAGATAAGAAAAAATTACGAACCAAAACTGTCCTTTATAGCCACATAGGAGATGGGAGATGGCACACACATATTCAATCGCCATTATCAAAAGAAGATATTAATAAGTTTGAAGAAGATTTAAAACAAGAGTTGCCTGCTGAATATAAAAAGTTTTTAACAGTATATAATGGTTGTTATTTATTTGATTTATTAAGAGTCGCGGGAAAAGGTGCAGACACATATAAAGGTTTAAGCATAGAAGAGCAAGTTTATTCAGCTTTTGATTTGTAAAATATGGACAATTTATACCGAAGAAAACGTACTCCTAAAAACCATTTCATTTTCGCTGATTCAATTGTAAAAAACACTTATTATGTGATTGACTCTAATGAGAAAGTATTGGAAATAGATTTTAGAACAAAAAAAATGATCAAATCGCACGAAGACCTTCAAATTTTCTTTTATGAAATATTATTAGAAGGGAAAGAAAATTAAGTAAATGGAATATTTTATGAATTTGGGTAAAAGTTATTTTAATTAAAGGGTGTATTGTTTCAGGAAGGATTAACCGCATTTTGTTGAATTACTTATGGAACTATCGACGCAGATTAGTGAACAAATTTGAGATCCCAACAAGACTTAAAATAACCGGAGATTCTCCGGTTAGAGTGAAGAATATGGCTCGGTTGGGTGGAAATAAGCGGAGAATTTCCGGTTAAATGGTTTAAAATTGTCCATTTGCCTGTTTTTTGAGTCGATAGTCGGAATTTCTCGGGCTATTTGAGCTATTTTTAAAGCTTTTCGGAAATAAGGGGAATTTCTCCGCTTATCAACTCGCCGCTGCTTCCCTTAACCGTGACCGCGCTGTGCATGGCAGAAAAAAGTATTCTTGAATAACCACCGACCGCTAATTGAACGATCGGGTGCATTACTTTAACAAAGAATACAAAGAAAGGAGCAGGGATTTCAGATCCAGCTCCTTCCTTATTGCTAAATAGTATACAATTTTATTTGCTGATTCATATGTGAAATTTGTTGTTATTTGCTATGTTTTTTTCTATTTTACACTTCAAATTAAAGTCCGTTAGATTAGCCATGCAGGTGGGTTTTTAACCATTGAGCAGTGATTTTCGGGACACAAGAACCGTCCCTATGTCCCCAAACTTTTCTATTAATAAGGCTTCTCCTGGTAAAAGTAATTAGGCTTTACGATTTCATTTTCATACGATTTATGGAAAATATGCGTCGCAGCAGGGGACACTGGCGGAATCAGCCATGTCCAGTCCCCAGTCAGGTTCCTTCCAGCTCCCTTTTCCTTTTCTTCAAAAATCTTAAACTGCATTCCCGCAGTATGGTGGTCGACAATGGCCACTCTGTCTTCATTGAATGAATAGAGAACACTGGCATTAAGCTCAATCAGGGCCCCGGTCTTTCCATAAGGAAGCATTTTTCTTCATATTCAACCCCATATAATCTGCGATTTTTGGCAAAAGATTGTAGCGATTTTCATCTGCCAAATTCCGTGCCCCTATTTCTGTTCCCATATACCAGCCGTTGAATGGAGCAGCTGAATATTCAATTCCGCCAATCTCGAGCTTCATATCGGATATGAACGGAACGGCATACCATTTTAAAGCTAAATCCTCGAACCATTCAAATTCCTCATGGCGCAAAGGGACCTCAAGCACTAAGCTCTCGGGTATTGGGGAGCATTTTGGCGGATTGCCGTCGACTTGAATCACCAATGGCAGGATGTCAAAATCTGTTCCAGCGCCTTCCCAACCCAGTTGTTCACACACTTTTGTAAATTCAATAGAGCTTGAATCACCGATGATGCCAGTCTCCGTTTCATAGCCAGCATACCGTACGAGCTGGTGGTTCCAAATCCGGATAAAATCCTTCTCATTCCTTTTGGGTTTAAAAATAGTGATTGTCGGCCTGATCCGCCCCTGATTCGTTGCATATTCTATATGATGGAACAGGGCATGCTTTATTTGGTCTTCCTGTTGCAGACCTCGACCATCAAACACGGTCAAAGTATCCCAAAAAAGACGGCCGATGCAGCGGTTGCTGTTCCTCCAAGCCATTTTCGCTCCATGCTCAAGTTCTTCAAATGTATGTTCATAAGTTCCGGTTTGAGAAATCTCCTGCTTTATTAGCTGAATTCTCGCTTCGGTTTCCTGCTCCGATTTTTGCAGCTCTTCATAACAGTTGCGTATAAATCTTTCCGCTTCCATGACCAACTGATTAACCAAACCTGAATCCTCCTGTTACTGTTATCTCGTTCTTATTTTAGCATGAAGGCCGCAATATCAATAATTGGAGAAATGCAGTCAGTTATTTGGAGTTGAAATGAATCAATCTGAAAAACGCAAAGCCAGTCGAATAATCGACTGGCCATGTAATTTATTGATTGCTATATTTCTTTTTCATTTCTTCGCCTTTTTCCTTGATCTTAGTTTTGAGGTTTTCGCCGTTTGTTTTTAGCGTCTCTTAACCGGTAATATATTTCTTCAATATGTGCCCGGTTATTTTGTTTCCGCTCATAACCGGTGACATATCCAATCATTATATGCCAGTTGCTTTGTTTTTTTCCTTCAGCACCGGCCACATATCCCTTCATCCAAATAGTATGAGATAGGTGATCAAGCTTATCTTTTATCTGTGAAAAACCATTTATAACAAAAGGTTCTTGCTCAATAGTGATAATATTTTTATGAGGTGATTGGTACCATTCTGGTTGGTTTTCCAGAATGATGGAAGTTCTTGTGGCGCGAGAACCGTCATCATCATACCAAAAAAGTTAGGAATGTTTAAAACTATTTTTCTGTTGATTACGAATAGATGAGTGAAGGTACTTTCACAGAATGAGGACTGACATAATGACGGAACATGCATGGATTAGGAAGGTTCAGAGGAAAGGTGATGAGCGGGCTGCGAATGAGCTGGTGTCGTTTTATTATCGGCCGATTTATGCGTTTGTGTACAGGCAGACGTTTGATAAGGAGCTGTCTCTGGATTTGACGCAGGAAATTTTCATCGGGATGCTGCAGTCAATTCAGGGCTTTGACCATGAAAGGGGTTCGTTCAAGTCATGGCTGTACAGGATTGCGACGAATCATGTCGTGGATTATTTTCGATCGCGGAGTTACAAGTATGAGAGGATTATTGATTCGGTGGAAGATGTGGATGTGCCGGAGCACTATGATTTCACTGTGGAACTTGAGTACAGGGAAGTGATCGAGAAGGCTGGTGCGTTCGTGAATGAACTGGATTCTTTCTCGCAGCAAGTGATGCGTTTGAAGCTTTTTGCTGAATATACTTTCCAGGAGATCGCGAGTTTGCTAGAAAGGCCGGAATCTTCTGTTAAGACGAGGTACTATACGGTCATGAAAAAATTAAAAGAAGAGATGGAGGCTGAGCGTGTTGGAGGATGAAAAATGGACTGTTGACTTTCCGGATGATTCCGAACTGAAAAGCGAGATCCAGTTCATTGTTACCAAGGGTCTTGTTAAACCAAAGCACTTTCATGAGTATTTATTCGAAATGTACAAGCAGCTTGGGTTCCGGTATCTTTTCCGCGACGCAACTGAAATCATTTTTACACTGCTGCTGGTTTCGATAGCGATGATGTTCAGTCTGGCCCAGGTCATGGAAAGCGGGAAAGCTGCGAACGATCTGTATGCCTATCTTTTTACGATGGCACCCATTTTGTATATGCTAATTGCCGCGCTGTTCCTGGTCAATATCCGCCACAGCCATACTTTTGCCATTGAGATGACATGCAAATACCATGTTTACCAGTTGGCGGCGTTTCGGATGCTTGTGTTCAGTATCGCAGCGGCACTGCTGAATATTATGTATATCCTGTTGTTGTTTTTGTTTTACCAGACATTCAATCTAGTCGAAGCGATGCTGATTTCGGTCAGTTCACTGAGCATTTTTTCCACGGGCTACTTATACATCATTCAAAAGGTGAAATTGAGGGTTACAACTTATGCGGTGATGGCTGGCTGGCTGTTCGTGAATGCTGCGCTTGCTTATTTTAGCAAGGAGTTATATGCCAATGTGTTAAGCCACATTCCGTTTTATGTGTATATCAGTGTAATTGCGGGCTGTCTGTATCTTTACGTTCGCCGGTTAAACTTTTTTCTTACATTTCGTAATGTCGAAGGGGTCATATAAATGTTGATGGTTCAAAATGTTTCGAAAAACTTTGGAAAGTACAACGCATTGAAAGAAATCAATCTTGAATTCCGCAATGGGGTATATGGGCTGCTTGCGCCAAATGGTGCCGGCAAGACGACGCTGATCAAAATGCTTACGACGCTGCTGTTCCCGTCTAGCGGCTCGATTTTATATAACGGCAAGGACATCATCAAGCTCGATGAAGAGTACCGGGAGATTCTCGGCTTTTTGCCCCAGGAATTCGGCTACTACAAGAATTATAGTCCGACAGCTTATTTGCTCTACCTCGCAGCGTTGAAAGGAATCGAACGCGAGGCCGCAAAAGGGAGGGTGAAGGAGCTGCTGAAGCTGGTTGCGCTCGAGGATGTTGCGGATAAGAAGATGAAGAAGTTCTCCGGGGGGATGATTCAGCGTGTCGGGATTGCCCAGGCGATGTTGAATGATCCAAAAATCCTGATTTTGGACGAGCCGACAGCAGGACTTGATCCAAAGGAGCGCGTCCGCTTCCGCAATCTGCTGACAGACCTTGCTAGGGACCGGATTGTCATTCTGTCGACGCACATCGTCTCCGATGTCGAATCGATTGCGAATGAAATTATCATGATTAAAGACCAGCAGGTGCTCTATCAGGACAGCGTGTCGGATATTTGTAAAAAGCTTGATGGTCTTGTCTATGAAACGGAAGTAGAATACGAGGCTGCGGCTGCATTCCGCAAGAAGTATTTTTCATTATCAGAAAAACAGGAGAGTGGAAGGATGTATATCCGCTTTCTGACGGAAGAGCCAGCCCGTCCGGAATGGAGAGTGGCCCGGCCGAATCTTGAAGATGTCTTTTTGCATACGTATCAAGATGAAGCGGGTTTAGTATGATCACGAGACTGGAGTTAAAAAAGATTGTTAGCTCGCCAATTGTGTTGACTTTGCTGCTGCTTTTTACCGCATTCAATTTATATCTCATTTATGTGGATGCGCCTAAGAGCGAGGATGTAGAAAAGATTAACGAGGTCATCGATGAATATGGTTCATTGATGGACAAGGATGGCCGCTTTCTTTTAAGAGATTCATATGAGATTGGACTAGAAAGCTGGAATGCCCGGAATGGCAAAGCGTTTGAATCAGCTTCTGAATTTTTTCGGGCTGAAAATTATTATCCTGCGGTGGATTCAGGTGAAATCTCGGATCAAGAGCTTGAAAAAATAATAGATTTGAATGTGAAAGAATCGATCCTTTTAACGTCAGAGGGACTCGAGGAGCAGTATCAAAAATTAGATCTCTTAAAAAATGCAGAAGTTCAGATTGAATTATTTGGAATTCAGGGTGAAGCTGCTGAAACGGTGCGGGAACAGTATCAATCTCTGATTCCTAGACTTGAGGAGATCAAATCCAGTCAGGACCATTTGCATGTTTTCCTTCCAGGGAAAATCTTCAGGACTCATTCGCTTGTATTTAAAACTTTATTCGGTGTTGTCCTCTTCCAGATCATGCTGCTTGTTGTGCTGTTCACAGCGTTTTCGACGAATTATGAATTTGATCAGGGAACGCATCTGGTTGCTTTTTCAACCAGGAGGGGCAGAATGCTGATGTGGGATAAGCTATTGGCCGCCCTGAGTGCGACGGGGATGGTGACGGCATTCCTGCTGCTCGCCACATTTGGAACCTATTTTATTGCGGTAGATTATTCGCGGCTCTGGCATATGCCGATCAGCACGGGATTCATGATTGAGCCGGATGGCAATCCCTTCATCAGCTGGTGGAATTTCAGCTTTATTCAGTATTTCTGGCTGGGGATCCTATTGATTTTCGTCCTGCAGATTCTTTTTACATTGATTACATTTGTTCTGTCACTATGGTTGAAAAACAGCTATGTCGTCTTTATCGTTTTCGCGATTCTGTTTGGGTTGGGTCTGCTTGTGCCCGGGGAAATGCCGAAGAACTCGGTGCTGTCTCTTTACACGACCTTTAATCCCTCGTCTCTAGTGCTTGGGTCGAAGAAATGGTGGATGGAGAGCGGCGCATTCACGACTTTCAAATACTTTGAAATGGTTACAGCTGGCGTATGGATGTCAGGGTTTATTTTAGCAGGATGGTTTAGCATGAAGAAATTTCACATGAGGAATTTATAGATAGGAGAGAGTATATGAGAGTGATCTGGAATGAACTGAGGAAAATCTTGACGTTGAAAATCATGCTGCTGCTCGTGCTTGTCAGCGCCATCTTCTATCAGCTTTTTATCGTGTTTGACTTTGACCATTTTCCGAATGGAAGGCCTTCTGCGGATACGTTCAAAGTCGGCGAAGAGATGATGGCGAAATATGGTCAGTACATGGATGATAAGGAATTCGAGGACTTTAAAAAGGTGTATGAACAAAGGGTGGAAGACGCGACGGCCTATCTTCAATCCCAGCCGGAAATGGAAGCGGCGGGGATGGGCAGCTATGAGGATTTTGGAAATGCTGACCTGATGGAGGATGAGAAAAAGTCTGAACTTCACTCCAAAGTGATGTTCGAGGATGAAGTGGACGTTATGTGGGAGCTGCAGTCGCGGGAGGAACTGATCGATTTGTATGAGCATCCTGAGTGGTTTGGTTATTCTGAGGGGAGGAAGTTGACGAGTGAGCAGTCAGACCGCGTAGAAGCTTTGCGAACGAGCGGAAATGCGTTCGCGATTTTCATTCATGACGTTTTTGAGAATTATCAGAACCTTTCCGGCAATCTGGCCAACCTTGTTCTGGTCAGTGTCATGATCGTCGTGACACCATTGTATATGGCAGACCGCAGGAATAAAATGACCATGTTGCAGTATTCGACGAAAGTGGGACGCAGGCTTTTTTACATAAAATTTGCAGCAGCCTTTATTGCTGTTGTTACGGTCATTACCGTGCAATTAGCGGTGTTTTTCTATCTGTACAGGGGGAATGATACCGGACAGTTCCTAGACAAGAAAGTCAGCTCGGTCTTTAGCTTTTTTGTCTCCTGGTGGGACCTGACATTCCTGCATTATATCCTGCTGACAGTCATGAGCATGTACATAATAGGAATCGCTGTCCTGTTCCTGGTGGCCTTCATCTCAAGCTCGGCTCCTAACTACATGACTAACATCGGATTGCAAATCCCATTGGCCGCCATCTTCATCAGCATTGGAATTGATTATTGGATTAAGGACCTGACCAGTTTTCATTTGTCGAAACTCTTCCTGCCATTATCATTAGGCATGCTGCTGGCAGTGAGCGCCGGAATCTTTCTGTTAAAATGGAGAAAAGAAAGGATTGCCGATGTTCAGTGAGTAATGGTGGAAGGACATGGGGGACTGCCCCTGTTTCTCTTCTGCATTTGTATGATAAAATGGCTTGCTTAAGGAGAGCAGAGGTATCCAAATCAAATAAATTGAGAACAAAAAGGACTTTTTCGGTCCTTTTTGTTTTATAACCGTTGAGGTAAATGGAAAATAATCAAGGTGCCAATAAAAATAATGTATTTCGCTAGCATAAAGCATGTACAAATGAATAAAGAAAAACGGTGGAGGTAAAGATATTATAATAATCTTTACCGTGTAATTTTGTAAAGGTATAATTAAATTAAGCAAGGGAGGAAATAAACATGGCGAACCGGCTTACCAACCAACAAGGTTCTGGAGCAAACATATACTCTAGTGCTTATACTTCGACACTTTCCTCAAAGAATCAAGTAACAGTGCCTTCTAAAATTAGAGAGATCATAAATGCACAACCTGGGGATCAAGTTTTATTTGCCGTAACTGCAGATAACGAAGTGGTAGTGAAGGTAAATAAAAAGGATTCACTACTTGCTCTATTTGGCAGCATGCAACCAAAGGAAAAGTCTGAACCAAAGGATTGGCAATCAATTAGAGAACAAGCACGGGATGAAATGACAGCTCCTAATAACTAATTTTATTAGGAAAGGAAAGATCTAGCTTGGAATCTCATCTTCTTGATGCAAATGCAATTGTACGGTTTTTAACAAATGATGATCCAATACAGTCACCGGCAGCTTATGATTTATTTGAAAAAGCAGTCGAAGGAAAATATCATTTAATACTGATTCCTTTGATCGTCACTGAGTGCTGCTGGGTACTTCAATCAAAAAGGTATGGCTTTTCAAAAACGGAAATTGCTGAAAAAATGAGCCAGATTGTTTCAGCCAATGGGATAAAGACAGTTGACAAAGAAAGTGTACTTAAAGCCTTATACGGTTATAGTACCTATAATGTTGATTTTGTTGACGCATATTTAGCTGCCATATCATTGACAGAAGAATATGGGCCCCTCATTACCTGGAACGTAAAAGATTTCAAGCGTCTTGGTGCTGAGTTTTATACACCTGAACAGATAGTACATTCGAGTGAAACGGAATAATGGTCAAGCCTAGGCTAAACAGTCTAGGCTAAATTTGTATGTGTGGGACGTACCTTTTGCTTCCATTCCCGGGAATCAACACCCTTTGCTTGGCATAACATTCATGCACTTATTTCCTTATTAAAGCCCGAAGCAGGGTAAATAGAGTGGAGGTGCGACTCATCCGGATGGGGAAGATAAAGGCAATGATGAAGCTGATGGAAGAAATTCGTGGGAAGTGGAGATTGAAGGAAAACGGTTCTCGACGATTACCTATTTCAGTGGTCGAGAACCGTTTCTGAATTTTTTCTTATCCTAAAGGTTCGGCATTGTATAGTTTTACATCGGCGGGTGCTGCCATATATTGTGGTGCTTTTGCCGTGAAGGCTGTAAAGTGGCTGGATTGGTTATGAGCCTTGACTGCGACCATGTCTTTCCAAGTTTCGACCATTGTATAGACTCCGGTTTTTTCGGTGTCTTTTAACAAATCGTAAGAAAGGTTGCCTTCTTCTGCTCTTGAAGCTGTAATCAGTTGTTGGATTTCGTTAAGAAATTCGGATTCCTGTTCTGCTTTTACTTGAAAAGTGGCGTGAATGATTAACATGGTGAATCCTCCTTTATTTCCATTCTGCAATTTCGTCAACAGGCAAGCGGACGGATGGATATCCCTGATCAGCTGCTTTCCCGATTGAGATCAGCATGACAGGATAATAGCGTTCCTTGTCCATGTCAAAGGCTTCGGCAATACGATCCTTTTCATATCCGCCAATGGGATTTGTATCATAGCCGTGAGCTCGGGCTGCAAGCATCAGCTGCATGGAAACAAGGCCTGCGTCGATTAAATACATCTCTTTTTTCTGTTCAAATGTCGCAGCATCTAATAGACCTTTTATGGACGGAAGCTGCTGATCTCTTACCTCAGCAGGCATGTATCCTTTTTCCACTGCGGCATTGTAGATGTTTTCTACGTAATCCTCGGTCTTCATGTCCACAAAAACGGCGATGACAGCCGCAGAAGTAGCGACTTGCCTTTGATTGAATTTTGCTAGAGGAGCCAGCTTTTCTTTTCCTTGTTCTGATTCAATCACGGCAAATCTCCAAGGCTGAAGATTAAGCGAAGATGGGGTCAGGGTGGCTTCCTCAAGGATTTCGGCCATTTCCTCTCTTGCGATCTTTACAGCAGGATCATAATTCCTGATTGAGCGGCGGACTGTGATGATATGCTTGAAGTCATTTTGTTTCGTCATGTTGTACACTCCTTATGATGAATTTATCGATGATTAAATCTCTTCTATATTGCTCTGAATACGGGTAAGCATCCCTAAAAGCAGAGAGCTTTCTTCTTTTGTAAAACCTTTTAACACGTTGGAGATGTAACTCTGTTTTTTTTCACAGTAAGAGGATACTCTCCTTATTCCCTCAGGAGTCAGCTGGACATAGGTAAAACGGTTATCTTCCGTATTTTTCCTGCGGCTGACCATATTGTGCTCTTCAAGCTGCTTAAGGTGCCTCGTTACCGCAGCATGATCAATGTTAATCTTTTTCTGAAGAGCCCTCTGATTGATTTCCCCCGACTCATACAGCTCCCGCAAAATATCAAGCCTAGTCTGGCTGATTCCGGTGCAATGTTCAAACTTGCTCATAGCCTGCTTGTTTAGCTCAAACAAGCGTTGAATGATTAACTCTTTCTCATTATCCATTGACATCAGCCGCCTTTAAATAATTGATAGGTCAATTATTGATGCGTCAATTAATATACTACAATAATAAAACATCGTCAAAGAAAGTGACTCGCAGTTCCAGCACGAATGAAGCCTGGGAAGGGAGTTTGTAAGGGTATGGAAGTTCGCGAACGATCCCCTTATGCAGGAGGAAACGAGCACATAAGGGTACGAAAAGAGGCGAACGGTACCCTTATGCAGGAGGAAACGAGCACATAAGGGTACGAAAAGAGGCGAACGATGCCCTTATGCAGGAGGAAACAAGCACATAAGGGTACGAAAAGAGGCGAACGATGCACTTATGCAGGAGGAAACAAGCACATAAGGGTATGAAAAGAGGCGAACGATACCCTTATGCAGGAGGAAACGAGCACATAAGGGTACGATACACCGCGAACGGTATCCTTATGCAGGAGGAAACGGGCACATAAGGGTATGAAAAGAGGCGAACGGTACCCTTATGCAGGAGGAAACGAGCACATAAGGATACGAAAAGAGGCGAACGATGCCCTTATGCAGGAGGAAACGAGGACATAAGGGTACGAAAAGAGGGGAACGGTACCCTTATGCAGGAGGAAACGAGCACATAAGGGTACGAAAAGAGGCGAACGATACCCTTATGCAGGAGGAAACGAGGACATAAGGGTACGAAAAGAGGCGAACGGTACCCTTATGCAGGAGGAAACGAGCACATAAGGGTACGAAAAGAGGCGAACGATACCCTTATGCAGGAGGAAACGAGGACATAAGGATACGAAAAGAGGCGAACGATACCCTTATGCAGGAGGAAACGAGCACATAAGGGTACGAAAAGAGGCGAACGATGCCCTTATGCAGGAGGAAACGAGGACATAAATGGCTGGACTGGGTATGACAAGATTGCCTCCTTTGATTGTTTGTTGCGGGATTTTCTTATTTTCTCAGGGAGCTTTAGCCAATAGGGTGGGTGTTCAGAATCAGCAACTTAAGAATGAATCCTATATCAAATCGGAAACGAAGCCGGACCCTGAATTGGAAAGAGCGTTCAGGAACAAGGTGGTAAATCAGAGGAAGGGTTCTTGCGTCTACGAAATCTGAAATTATTGTAATACGAGACATGAGAACCATCAAATGTACAAAGTGTTATGCAGAGTTGAAACTGACTTTTTAAGTTTTTGAAAACGTATTCAAAAAATGCTTGATTATAATTTGATGTGATGATATTCTTACATCAGAAACAAAAATCTAAACGTTTACATTTTGTTTTAACACATCAATTATAGTTTCTATTCAGTTATTTATCTATTTTTTTATCTTAAAATCTAAACGTTTAGATTTAAGACAATCATTAAATTATTATAGGATATAAGTTATAATATATTTTTAATGAAAAATCTAAACGTTTACATTTACGAGGTGGAAACATGGATACTAAACCAAACATTCAGGATGTAGCTAAGCTTGCAAATGTCTCAATTGCTACTGTATCTAGGGTGATAAATAACCAGGGCGGGGTACGAAAGCCTACTGAAGAAAGAATTCTTAAGGCGATCAAAGAACTAGGATATATCCGCAACGCTGCAGCTAGGACGATTAAGAGTAAAGAGACAAATACAATTGGTGTCATTGTTCCAGATATAAAAAATCCGTTCTTTCCAATGGTAATGGCCGGGATTGAGATGAAGGCCAGAGAGAAGGATTACTTTACTATTTTGAGCAGTACCAATGAGTCACCAATTGTCGAGGAAAAAATAATTAAGAATTTCGTTGAGCGTGGTGTAGACGGGGTAATCCTTACAACGGCAAACGAAAATGGCGATCAGTTAAAGCTTTTGCGGGATCAAAATATCCCGATTGTTGCTGTCGACAGAAGCATTAAGAGTTTTGACGTGGATACAGTATTGGTTGACAACCTGAAGGGTTCCTACCAGGCTGTGCAGCGTTTGATTCTTCAGGGGCATGAAAGAATTGCTATTATTTGCGGGACTCAGAATACAACGCCGGGGAAAGAGCGATTTCTTGGATACAAAAGGGCTTTAGAGGAGTACGGAATTACCCTGGATGAACAGTATGTGGTCCAAGGAGATTTCAGTGAACAAAGTGGTTATTTTGCTGCAAAGGAACTTAGTGAACTCAATGTCCGGCCAACTGCGATATTCTCATCCAATAACTTAATGACTATAGGCTGTATGAAGGCACTTTCGGATCTAGACTGGAAGCTTGGGAAGGAAGTATCGTTCATAGGGTTTGACGATGTTGATATTGCAACGTTCTTAAACCCCAAACTTTCAGTAGTAGCGAGACCGATGAACGCAATTGGGGAGATTGCCTTCACTCTTTTACATGAAAGGATTCATCATAAGGGAAATCTTCCTAAACGAGAGTATTCTTTGACACCTGAGCTGATCATTAGAGAGTCCTGCCGGAAGCAAAATAAATAATTGTGTTGAATAAGTGATGTGCCAAAGTGGTCTGCATCGCTTGATTGGAAATGAAAGCGTTTTAATGATTCGAGGAGGAGAATGAACGATGACGATAGCAAAGATGATCGACCATACATTATTAAAAGCAGATGCCGCGAAAGAACAAATTATTCAAATATGCACTGAGGCAAAGGAATATGATTTTGCTTCCGTGTGTGTGAATCCTGTTTGGGTTAAGACAGCAGCCGTTGAGCTGCATAACAGCGATGTCAAGGTTTGTACCGTCATTGGTTTCCCTCTGGGAGCATCGACTTCAGCGGTGAAGGCTTTTGAAACGAAGGATGCGATTGAGAATGGTGCAACTGAAATCGATATGGTGCTGGCGATTGGTTTGTTAAAAACGGGTGATGTACAAGCTGTTGAACAAGACATTAAAGCCGTAGTAGACAGTGCGCAAGGAAAGGCGCTGGTTAAAGTGATCATCGAGACTTCCCTCCTGACAGATGAAGAGAAGGTCCTTGCATGTGAACTAGCCCTTAAAGCGGGAGCTGATTTTGTGAAGACTTCGACTGGATTCTCAACAGGTGGAGCGACGGCAGAAGATGTTGCTCTAATGCGGAAGGTTGTTGGAGACAAAGCTGGAGTTAAGGCATCTGGAGGAATCAGGGGTCTTGCAGATTTAGAAGTGATGGCAGAAGCAGGGGCAAATCGCATTGGAGCAAGTTCAGGCGTGAAAATCATGAAGGGCGAGGAAGTCCAAGGAAACTATTGATCGCAATCAGGACAGCACCCTCAATTCATACTAAAAGGAGAATGAAAAGATGATAAACAAAGATTTAGTGCAGCTTCCGGACGGTTATTTGAATAGGACCCCGATTTTCCAATTTATCTTATTATCGCTGCTGTTTCCATTATGGGCGGTAGCTGCAAGTTTGAATGATATCCTGATCACTCAATTCAAACATGTATTTGAGCTAAGTGACTTCGCAAGTGCTCTCGTTCAAAGCGCCTTTTACGGTGGATATTTTTTAGTAGCGATTCCTGCATCCATGGTCATCAAGAAAACAACCTATAAGTTTGGTATTATTACAGGTTTATTGTTTTACATAGCAGGATGTACGCTGTTTTATCCAGCTTCCAACATGGCAACCTATACAATGTTCCTATTTGCGATTTTCTCCATTGCGATTGGACTGGGTTTCCTGGAAACAGCAGCAAATACGTATAGTTCCATGATTGGCCCTCGTAAGTATGCAACACTTCGTCTGAATATCAGTCAGACATTTTACCCAATCGGGGCTATTTCTGGAATCCTGTTAGGAAAATACCTGGTGTTCCAGGAAGGTGCAAGCCTTGAAGCGCAGATGGCGAATATGACTCCTGCACAAGCCCATGCATTCGGCTTGGAGATGCTTCAGCATACACTAGAACCTTATAAATATATTATTTTTGTCCTAGTTGGAATTTTGATCATGTTTGTCCTGACTAAATTCCCCGAGTGTAAGCCAGCCGCAGAAAAATCCAAGACTGCCGCGAAAGCTGCAAGCTTGTTTGAGACTTTGAAATTTTTAGCGAAAAATAAACTTTTCCGTAAAGGAATTATGGCTCAGTTTCTATATGTAGGGATGCAGGTGACAGTGTGGTCATTCACCATCCGACTTGCATTGGATCTTAATCCGGATATCAATGAACGTGTTGCATCAAACTTCATGGTATTCAGTTTCATCGCTTTCTTTGTCGGCAAATTCATCGCCAATTTCCTGATGACAAGATTCACACCTTCCAAAGTACTTACAGTGTATGCGGTCATTGGAACAGCACTTATGGCTTATGTCGCATTAGTTCCTAACATGACGGCCGTTTATGCGGCAGTAGCTGTTAGTATGCTCTTTGGTCCTTGCTGGCCAACTATTTATGCAGAAACACTTGAAGTGGTTAAGGAAAAGAAATATACAGAGCTAGCTGGAGCCATTCTGGTCATGTCGATTGTTGGAGGAGCTGTCATTCCTGCTGTACAGGGCTTAGCGTCTGATGTATTCAACTCGTTGCAACTGTCATTCCTTGTACCGATGGGATGCTTTATCTTTGTTGGTTTTTACTTTTACGGAAAAATGAAAGAGCAGAAGATGCAAGATGGGAATTTAAATGAAACGGAAAGAATTGCATAAGAACGATTCACATCCCGGTCAGGCGGCCGCTAGTTGGCTGCCCCAAATCGGGAGCTCTTTATTAGCGGGAGCTTGGATCTAAAAATGGGATATGCCCGAATAAATAATTGGAGATGACTGAATTGGCAACTGGGAAATTGGAATTACAGCGCAGTTTTTTTACAGAGAATAAACGGGTTATTTTTCAAAATGATGGCATAGTGGCCAGTCTTTTCCGCTACCCATCAGGAGTTGAGGCAATTGAACTGAAAAACTCCAGAGGGAAAATGGTCGTCCTTCCTTTCATGGGACAAATGATTTGGGATTTAGAGTTTGATGGGTTAGATTTGAAAATGAAAAACATGTTTTCACAACCGAAGAAGGCATCAAGTGTCATTGATACATATGGCTGTTTCGCGTTTCACTCCGGCCTTATTCGCAACGGCTGTCCGTCACCTGAGGATGATCATGAATTGCACGGGGAAATGCCTTGTGCGGAAATGGATACAGCCTGGCTTGAGATCACTGACAATAGTATGATTGTTTGTGGTGAAACAGAATATGTGAAAGGGTTCGGTCACCATTATCTAGCCAGTCCGAAGGTGGAAATGTTTATAGACGAAACCTTTATTAAAATGAGCATGCAAGTGAAGAACCTGGCGGGTACGGTCATGCCGCTTCAGTATATGTGCCATACAAATTATGCGTATGTGGAAAATGCCGTGATGAAACAAAACATTCCAGACTCTGCCTTTAAACTGAGAGAGTCCATTCCGGCGCATGTTAAGCCAACAAAGGATTGGCTGGATTATAATAAAAGGCTGCTTAAGGGAGAGGACAATCTTACTGTCTTGAACCAGCCTGAGATGTATGACCCTGAAATTGTATTTTTTGCAGATGAATTGAATCAATACACGGATGAAGCAGAATTTGAGATGGTCTCGCCAGGCGGGGCGTCCTTTTTTTCAAGATTTTCAACCGCCGACTTGAACCATGCCACCCGATGGATTCTTCATAATAGTGATCAACAGGTTGGGGCATTTGTGCTTCCAGCAACCTGCAGGCCTGAAGGATTTCTAGCTGCAGCGAACTCTGGTACCTTATTGAAGCTAGAGGCTGGTCAAGAGCGGACTTTTACAGTAATCACCGGAAAGAAATAAGGAGGAAATCTCATGGATATTGCAGTTATTGGGTCCAATATGGTGGATCTCATTTCATATATAAATAAGATGCCAAGAGAAGGTGAAACGCTCGAAGCGCCTGATTTTGAAATCGGTTGTGGAGGAAAAGGAGCTAACCAAGCTGTCGCAGCGGCTAAAATGGGTGCCAGGGTCATGATGGTTACCAAGGTTGGAGATGACCTTTTCGCGGATAACACAATTGCAAATTTGGAGAAATACGGAATTGATACAGAATTTACGAATAAAGTGCCAGGTACCTCAAGTGGTGTCGCACCTATTTTTGTGGATCCGGAATCAAAAAACAGGATCCTCATCATTAAAGGAGCCAATCAATTCCTGACTCCTGAAGATGTGGACCGGGCAGCGCCAAAGCTGAAACTTTGCTCTCTGATTGTCCTTCAGCTTGAAATTCCACTCGAGACGGTGTACAGGGCGATAGAGTTTGGAAATGAAAACGGCATTCCAGTGATCCTTAATCCAGCACCGGCGTCCAAAGAATTGGACTTCAACTATGTGTGCAAATGTGATTTCTTCGTACCAAACGAAAGTGAATTGGAGATCCTGACAGGGATGCCAGTTGAGACAGAAGAGCAGATTAAAGCAGCAGCAGGAACGCTGATTGAAAAAGGGGTAAAAGATGTGATTGTCACGATGGGCAGCCGCGGAGTCATGTGGGTGACAAAAGGGGAAGTTCATATCGTCGATTCGCATAAGGTAAATGCCATTGATACGACGGGTGCCGGCGATGCTTTCATCGGATGCTTCGCGCATTACTTCACCCAAAGCCAAGACGTTCTCCATTCTATTAAGATGGCAACAGCTTTCGCCGCTTTGAGCGTAACAAAGCGTGGTACACAGTCATCCTACCCGACAGTTGAAGAGGTTGAGCACTTTATAAAAGCAGTGGTTTGAAACTAGGATATTAATTATGAAGAATACACATGGAAGGTTCTTTCGCTTTGGAGGAACCTTTTTTGTTTTATAGTGAGAGCAGGAGCATAAGTACCGTACTATGTGCTTCCTTTCCAGTGAGTAAAGTTTAGGAGGATGAACTGACCCATCGGACATTAGTGCCAGAGTATGGGATCACAACGATATTAAGATTAACGAGAGACACCTGTAGCTTTAAGCCGCTTGCTTCGATAAGTAGTAAGTGGCTTTTTGTGTGCCTAAGAATGGGTTAAACAGGGAGTGCAAATATGGACAGATTCTTAAAGGTTTAATGGTTATAACTGATGGTGAAAACGTACAATTTAAAGTCTTTTTGTGAAAAAAGCAGCGATTAGTGAATGATTTCACATATCCGCTACAGAATGATTGCATCATTATTTATATAATACAACTGTAAAATTGTTTTAGTTTAAGGCAATGATTCACAATTTTTCTCCGTGTTAAAAGACTAATCAGAAGGGAAGAAACACCATGTTAATTTTAATTGGAACCCTGGTAATTATCGGAGCTATTTATTTCCTCATCAAGCGCAAGGAAGCACGGATGATTTTGTTTGCTGCAGGGCTTTTGATGGCTATTTTTGCTGGTAAGCCAATGGCTGCTTTTGAAGCATTCACAGCAAGGATGTCTACTGCAGGCCTTATTGAAGCAATCCTGTCGGTCATGGGTTTTGCATTTGTTATGAAGTATACGAAATGTGACTTGCAATTAGTTAAGCTTGTTGCTGGCGGGCTGAAGAAAGCCAATTTATTTCTGATTCCGGGTGCGACTTTAGCGACATTTGCCATAAATATTGCTCTTCCAAGTGCTGCAGGTGCAGCGGCGGCTGTTGGTGCGGTACTGATTCCAGTGCTTATGGGTGCGGGTATTTCTCCGGCTGTTGCAGCGGCCGCGGTTATAGCCGGAACCTTCGGCAGCAACCTGAATGTCGGCAGTGCCCACAATCCATTTATTGCTGAGATTGCCCAGACAACTGCGATGGATGTGGTAAAAGTACATGCTTTTGCTCATGTGCTTTCCGTTGTCATCCTGGCAGTGAGTTTGACGATCATGGCAAAATTACTCAAGGAAAACAAGGGCCACAAGTTTGTCGGCGATGGTGAAAATGACAATATGAAGCTGAACTATCTTTATGCACTAATGCCAATCATCCCGCTTGTGTTGCTTGTTCTAGGTTCTACAATCCTGCCGCAAATTGCGATGAGTGTTCCTGCTGCCATGCTGATAGGGATTCTCCTTACACTGGCTGTTACCCGCAGCAATCCATCTGAAGTGACAAAGACGTTCTTCGATGGAATGGGCAAAGCTTACGGTGACATCATGGGAATCATTATTGCCGCTGCTGTATTTGTAGGTGGTATGACGGCAATTGGCCTTGTCGATGCTATGACCGAAGCGATGACCAACTCACCAAGCATTGCCAAAGTGGCTGCTACTTTCGGTCCGTTCCTGTTGGCTGTTATCTCTGGTTCGGGTGATGCGGCTACCTTCGCATTCAATGAAGCTGTTACACCATTTGCTGAAAAATTCGGTGTTGACCAAATCAATATGGGCAGTGTTGCCTTGCTAAGCGGTGCGCTTGGACGGACAATGTCTCCTATCGCTGGTGCTGCAATCGTGTGTGCGTCCATTGCTAAAGTCAACCCGATGGAACTTACGAAGCGGAACGCACCTGGTGTCATCATCGCTGTCATTATCTCGATGTTTATCCTTTTGTAAGAATAATAGAGATTATCTTTTCGGTGGTTAAGGTTGAGAAGATATTCCGAAAAAATAACAGGAAGGCGGCGGCAGTTTCATTCCGCCTGCCCCTGATTTTATGGGAGGCTATAATGGTCAATCAGGATAGGTTAGTAGCAGAGTTTTTAGAACTGGTACAAGTAGATTCGGAAACGAAACACGAGGCAGAGATAGCAAAGGTATTAACAGAGAAATTTACGGCGCTCGGCCTTAAAGTAGTGGAGGATGATTCACAGCAACGAACAGGCCACGGTGCAGGCAACCTCATTTGCACGCTCGAAGCATTGCAAGGGGGCATTGATTCCATCTTGCTTTCGTCCCATATGGATACCGTCGGCCCAGGAGTCGGCATTAAGCCAGTGATCAAGGATGCTATCATTTATTCAGACGGCACCACCATCCTTGGCTCGGATGACAAAGCTGGAGTAGCAGCCATCCTCGAAACCATCCGTATTTTGAAGGAACACAACCTTCAGCACGGACAAATCCAGGTTGTCATTTCTGCGGGAGAAGAGTCAGGACTCGTTGGCGCCAAGGTCATAGATACTTCGCTCCTTGACGCCAAGTTTGGTTTTGCAATTGACAGCCATGACAAGGTCGGGAATGTCGTCGTTGCTGCACCATCCCGTGCCAAAATCAAAGCGGTCATTCATGGGAAAACGGCTCATGCTGGCGTTGCTCCTGAAAAAGGAATCAATGCCATCCAAATTGCAGCTGCTGCAATCAACAAGATGCCACTTGGCAGAATTGACGAGGATACGACCGCGAACCTTGGAAGAATCGAGGGCGGCAGCCAGTTGAATGTCGTCTGTGAAGAGGTCACAGTCCTTGCAGAAGCGAGGTCGCTGATCAATGAAAAATTGGAACAGCAGCTGCAAGTGATGAAAGAAGCATTTGAAGCAACTGCCGAAGAAATGGGTGGCAGTGCAAAAGTGGAGATGGAAATCCTCTATCCTGGCTTTAAATTTTCAGAAGCAGATGAAGTTGTCCAAATCGCCCAAAGAGCCGCAGCAAAGATTGAACGTCCCTGCAGCTTGCTCCGGAGTGGAGGAGGCAGTGACGCCAATGTCTTCTCCGGTTATGGAATTCCGACAGTCAATTTAGCAGTTGGTTATGAAGAAATCCACACAGTCAATGAGAGAATGCCGATTGTAGAGCTCGTCAAAATAACCGAAATGTTATTGGCCGTCATTGAAGAAACGGTGCGTAAATAGCAGGAGGGGATAAGTGGCCTCAGACGGTTACGCTGTTTCACGATTTTCTTTACAGGTTATTTTCTTTTCAGTGGTGTCGAGCTATTACGCTGTCTCAAAGAATCCAAGCAACTATTTTCCGGCGATGTGGGTAAAATTCTTCAAAGTTGCTGCAAAAATAAGAGATAGTGAGTTTTCTTGACGATTAAGACAAGGGACCGGTTTGTTATTATGCATTTTTGTGAGACAGCGGATTGGATCTGCTGTCTCTTTATTATTTGGAAAATTTAATTGTAATTGTTATTTATTGGTTTAAAATTATTAATAGTAAATCATATGTAAGGTGAGGTTGGGTCATGGGTTTCCAAAAATGGCTTCGTATTTTACTGCCTGAGCTTCAGTTAGTAGATTATGTGCAGGCAAAGGGATTAAGGGGCAAGAAACAGCGGTTGGGCGGACAGGGGCAGGCGATGGTCCATCCTGGTGCATTGAGAACCGAATCGGTTGGAGGCAGTCCCCAGCATGTTCCCCATTCTGCTAGTGGTGTAGGGAAAGTAGTGAAGGATGCGAAGTACGGTATGAAGCAGATGGGATTGAATCGTTCCAATGAAGAACTGGATTCAATTTTTACAGAGATCAAGAAGGAACTGAATAGCAGGATCCTTCGACAAGGCCCATTCATTGATGAGCTGCTAGTCTCATATAAAAATGCCTTTTTTAAGAGAGAGAAAGGCAAGGTTCAAAATACGATTCTGTTGGCAGGACCGGCGGGAACGGGCAAGTATACGACATTGCAGCTGCTGGTCGATCAGCTTTATAAGAAAAAACTGGTTCCTTATAAAAGGGTAGTGACGATAGATTTGCGGAATTACACGGAGGAGGACATTCACAGCAATTTCGTCTTGGATTGTTCGGCAGCTTTTGAGTATGGCATTGGGACGGTTTGTTTCCTAGGATTGGAGAAGGCCAATGCTGAGGTTCTTAAGTATGTTTCCAGGCTAGTCCAGCAAGGTTATTTCCGGACATCAAACAGTCTGATGGTTGATGCCTCCAATTATTTTCTTGTTTTTTACAGTGATGTCGATTTGAAAGAGGAAGTTCACGGACAGCTTCCTGCTGAGGTAGCGAATAAAATCCCTGCTCCAATTTTAAAAGGAGTACAATCTTATGCGATTTCAGCACCGCTGTTGCCGGCCGATGTGGAGGCTATTTTAAGAGGGAAGCTTCAGGCAGCTGCACGCAGGCTCGAAAACCAAACGCAATTGAATGTATCATTAGAACCTGATGTTTTTACTGGTTTGGTCGAACGGATAATGCTGACGAAGAAATACGGTGAAGCAATCGAGAGTCTGGTAGAAAAGGATTTTTATCTCGGGCTTGTTGATTTAAGGTCGAGAGGTACTTTGCTGGCGGGGGGATTTCGTGCATATTCAGCTGCATCAAGATGATTTGCTGGCAGTAAAAGGACAGCAAAACTTCTTATTAAAATCGATTCCAATGGTGGAAGAGGAAAAAATAGAAGACCTGCTTGAAGAGCTTAATATTCTGACTGGATTGGATAGCGTGAAAAGAGCAATTCATGAACTGCTTGAGACGGTAAAGGCAGAAAAAATGAGGCAGGAGGCCGGGTACAACAGTGCTGGCAAGATGGCGATACATATGGTGTTCACCGGTAATCCGGGGACTGGTAAAACAACCGTAGCGCGGCTCGTTTCACGGATTTTAAAAGCGATGGGTCTGCTTTCGCAAGGACAATTGGTAGAGGCAGCAAGGCAGGATTTGGTGGGTGAATACCTGGGATCCACTGCGCCTAAAACCAACGGAGCCATTGATCGGGCACTTGGTGGCGTACTTTTCATTGATGAGGCCTATTCCTTATCGAGAAACAAACAGGATCCATTTGGTATGGAAGCCATTGATACGCTGGTAAAAGGAATGGAGGATCATCGCGACAATCTGGTCATGGTTCTTGCCGGGTACACGAATGAGATGGAAGGTTTCCTGAAGATGAATCCCGGACTTCAATCAAGATTCCCATATATCATTGAGTTCCCGGATTATACATCTGAAGAGATGTTGGAGATTTTGGAGGGAATGGCGAAGGCGAAGGACTTTACGATTGATCGTGGAATTAAGGAGCAGCTCCTTGAGTTGTTTGATTCCATGCAGATTTCCGGACGGAATGACGCCGGGAACGGACGTCTTGTCCGCAATATGCTGGAGGATGCCATCCGGAAACAAGCAGTACGCCTGAACCAGGAAACTGGTGCAAAAGATTATAAGCTTTTAACAGCTGAGGACTTCGGTATTACAGAGCGGCCGCAGTTCGAGCTCGAGCCGGCGTTTGAAAATATCGTTGGTCTTGATAATGTGAAGGATTTTATCAGGAGCTTGGAAAAACAAATACGTGCAAATGAAAAACGGAAAAGAGCTGGAGTCCTGACAGAACAGTCTCAGACTTTGAATATCGTCTTTTCCGGTAACCCAGGGACAGGAAAGACAACAATGGCGCGAATGCTTGCTGAGATGCTTAAATCGATGGGGTTGTTGAAAAGAGGGCATCTGATCGAAGTGGACCGGAGCAATCTTGTGGCGGAATATATGGGTCAGACAGCGATTAAAACAACCGAAGTTGTCCAGTCTGCATTAGGCGGAGTGTTATTTATCGATGAAGCTTACAGTCTGGTAGAAGAAGGTGTCCAGGGTGGAGGCTTTGGTAAGGAAGCGATTGATACTCTCGTCAGATTGATTGAAAACCACCGGAACGACCTGGTAGTGATTTTGGCTGGGTATACCGATGAAATGGAGAAGTTTTTGCGAAGCAATCCGGGCTTGGGTTCGCGTTTCCCATTGAAGATTGAGTTCCCGGATTACACAGCAGAACAGCTTACGAGAATAACGGAAATACAGGCAAAATCAAAGGGATTTACTCTCGATATAACTATGCAGCAAGCGTTGACTCAATTTTATGAGAAAAAACAGATTCCTGGGAAAAATGACAGCGGCAATGGGCGACTGGTGAGAAATACGCTGGAGGCGGCGATTCGAGACCAGGCAGTGAGGATTGTTGAGACTGAAATGATAGGTCCAGAACAATTGAATATGCTGACTCTTGATGATTTTGGATTGCTGGAGAATCAGCCTAAAGTAAATGCGCTAAAAGAGCTGGATTCAGTCATCGGTCTGGATGAGGTTAAAACTTTCGTCCGTTCGCTATCTGCACAGATTGAAGTGGCTAATAAGAGAAAAGCGCTCGGTTTGCCGGATATGGGGGCTCAGTCCCTTCATATGGTGTTCAAAGGCAACCCCGGGACTGGAAAAACGACAATTGCCCGGATTCTGGCCAGAAGGCTGAAGGAGCTGGGGGTTATCAAGCTGGATCATATTGTGGAAACGGATCGTTCGGGGCTCGTCGCAGGTTATGTCGGCCAAACGGCTCTTAAAACACGTGAGGTTCTGGAGAAAGCATTAGGCGGTATTCTATTCATCGATGAAGCCTATGCTCTAATGGGTGATGGTCAGGACTTTGGACAGGAAGCGATTGATACAATCGTCAAGTTCATGGATGATCACCGTGAAAATATGATTGTGATTTTAGCAGGTTATGAGGATGATATGGAACAGCTGCTGGATTCGAACGCAGGATTGCGCTCCAGATTCCCGAATGTGATAAACTTCCCCGATTATTCAGTGGATGAGCTGGTGGAAATCAGTATCTGTATTCTGAAACCTAAGGGTTATGAACTAAGTCCTGACGGAGCAGAAGCTCTAAGAGGTATCTTTGCTCGCATGGAGGGGGGAGCTTCTACAGGAAATGGGCGTCTGGCGCGGAATATCTGCGAAGCAGCGATCCGCCAGCATGCGTTGAGGCTGAGCGAGATTGACCAGCCAACGATAGAGGATTTAACAGTGCTGAAGCATGAGGACTTCTTACAAGCAAGGGGTGCAGCAAGATGAAAAAAATAATCAAATGTTTATGGGCTTTGTTTTTTTATATTGTTCTTTTCCCTGCCACGATCCTGGTCATCGTCTTTGGTCCGCTCATGACTTTTACGGACATCCTTGACGTTTATAAACTGGAAGCGCCAAGGCTTGGGATGGGCTTAGGTGTGATCGCTTTTCTTGGCTTTATTCTCTTTTTATCGATGAGGTATCATTCCTTGAGTTGGATTTATCGCAAGTTCCCGGTGCTTCTTCCGTTTTTCCAGATGTGTTTCGTCAGTTTTATCGTCATGGATCTCAGCCTGACTTTTGCAAACCTGTGGGCAGACCGGATGGTCATTGGGAAAACTGTTGCGATAGGTTTATCCGTGCTGACAATCCTGATTGGAAGAGCATTTTTATCGTATTGGTATTATAAGTACCCAATTAGCTACAAGATGGTACGTTAAGGAGGAACGGCGATGTTGAAAAAAACTAAGAGAGACTCTGCGTATGAAATGGACAATCAAGCGGGGTTCGACGATGAAGAACAGCAGCCGGAGGTCATCTATCACGAACATAGCCATAGAAAGCTGGTCTTCTTTGGAACGATTTCAGCGATGGTATTGGCGATTGGCTTAAGCATGATATTAGGGAGCTACACTTCAGAAGGAAGCGCGGAGGAGGTTGTGGTCAATCGGATCAGCAAGTCTACGATAGCTGGTGAAACCCCATTTTCAGATGAAACTAACGCAGGAATTACCGCCAGAGACTTCGAAGTAACCGTGGGAGATTCCGGTGGCGACGCGAAAATGCTGATATGGGATTTCAACAGTGAGGATAACGACGAAGTCCAGATTCTTGTAAATGGACAGCCGGTGAAAGAGAAACTCATTCTGGCGAACAATCCAGCGGTCATCTCGATTCCTGTTCCAAGCACTGTGACTGTAAAGGGATTGAAGGACAATGGAGGCGGCATATCCTATGCAGTCAAATTCCCGAATGATAAAGTGACTTACTATAATGTAGTAAGCGTGAATGCGGGGAATACATATACGGCGAAGCCGTTGTAAATAGCAGGAGGGGCGATTCGATGAATCGTCCCTTTTAAATAACTTTATCTGGATTATTTTCCTAATATGCTTTTAAAGTCACAAGGGGACGGCTTAAGTTCGGACAACTTTACACAGTTTTACTTCAAAGCTGTCAGAAGTAGCTCCAAGTTCGGACAGCTTTAAAAGTGAGAATCGGAAGCTTGCCTAATATACGATGTGACAAAGGGACGGTTCGAAGTCACTAAAGCAAGCGGAAGAACCTTTTGCTCCTTTGTCAATGTTATCATCTTTATAGATCGACTTAGGGATGATTCTCTTGTCCCATTCGGGAGTCGTAATAAATGCTGGATGGTGCTTGGATAACTTAACATAGGCTAAATAATGCTTCCCTTTACATTTGATTAGAGGCATTCAAGTGGAATTAGATATCAGGTGGTGCGAGAAACAAGTAGTTACCATGTCTACATGTCTAAAGAAGTCCGCCAATGCCTATCCACATCTTATTTTCATTCATATAATGATAAAAAAGGGTGGAGGTGAAAACATTTGAGATATAGTTATTTAAAGTGGTCTGAAATACCGTATGCTGGAGAAGAATTTCCCCCGACCGACCCGGTTACACCTTTAGCAGGACGTTGGCCGTTATTCTTTTTGAAAAGGAATGAAGACGGACACTTTCTTGATCCCTCTGGACGGAGATTGAACCTGCCCATTAGACATCCTCGACTGATAAACTTTGAAAAAGAATTGGAGGTCGTACAACGGACACTCGAAAAACTGACTCCAACCGAGAAGCAAATAGCTGTCTATTACGGGACAGGAGTACCTACTAAACAATGGACTCCGGTGGCTGACCGCTTCATAGATACGTATAATGTTACTCCTACTCAAGCAGCCCGAATCCAGGCAGTTTTGCATGGAGCAATCCATGATACGATGATTGTTGTATGGGATTTGAAGTATCGATGGAATGTGGCGAGGACGAATCAGTATGACCAGGAAATGGAAACCATTTTATGTACCCCGAGATTTCCAACATACCCGTCTGGACATGCTGCAATGTCTGGTTGTGCGGAAGTCATCTTGAGTTATTACTTTCCAACTGAAAAAAAGAAACTGAAAAGAATTGCTGAGGAAGATGCATTAAGCCGTTTACTTGCCGGTGTCCATTTCCCTTCTGACAATTCAGAAGGACTTGAATTAGGTAGAGCCATCGGGCATCAGATTATAAGGTTTTTAAAAAGGGAAGACCATGACATACGGGGCATTGATCAGCAGTACAGGGAATATTTTGATGCTGACATTTTCGCCATAGATTATCAACAATTTATTCCTTTCGATTTCTCTTCAGACTGTACTTCCCTCATAAAGTCAGAACCCAAAAAGTTGTGTAAAAATGTCAATGTACCAAAGCCTCTAATAAAAAAACAGAAGTGAAGTATTTGAAGAAGCACAGGGACGTAGCCAGAGATGTACCCTATGCTTCTTGCTTTTTATCTCGTTCCTTGAGTAATTTGGACTAAGGTGACGGTCAGTATAACTCGATAAAAGTGAATTCACGGTAGTCATCAGTATAGCCTTCGCTATTGTCAATGCTGCATTTTACTACCTATATTTTAAACAGAATGTTCCAAAGGAAACCTACCAGAAAATTGAACAATCCAGAAGCCTTGGAATTTTACTCAAGTATTTTACGGAGGCGTTATTGAAGAAGTCGTCTTTCGGTTTGGATTCATGAGCTTTTTTACATGGCTGTTCAATTTGTGGTTCTCCAACATCCTTTGGTCAATATGGATAGCGAATATCCTGGCGGCCCTTCTTTTTGCACTGGCCCACTTGCCATCCGTCCAACAGTTGAAGGTGACAGATACAAAGTTGATATACCTATATATGAACAGTACGAATGCTATTCTAGGTCTGGTTTGCGGCTGGCTGTATTGGAAGGAAGGGCTGGCTGCAGCCATCATCTGCCACATGACCTTTCACATAGTCTGGTTTATTGCTGAAAAAATTGAACCGCATGTTCAGAAACATGACGATCTATTGGTATAAGCTTCTCATCATTTTGGCCCTCATTTTATTGGAGTGTTGATCCAAGAAGGATTAACGCTCTTTTTGTTGAACTATTTAACAGTCTGGCTGCATTAGTTGTTGAATGTGTCGGGATAATGAAAGAAGATAAAGCAGGCTGTTCATCTATAAAAAGGGGATAATTAAATGGATCATTTTTATTCACTGTGCCTACAAGGAGATCTAAATTCAGCAATGGACTATTTAGATTCAATTCAGCCAAGGACGAAGGAAATTGAAGAAATACAGCAGATGTATATAGAAAGGTTTTATTCTCAAGAACCAGCTGAACCTATTCTGGAAGATGATCAGTGGATTAAAGAAGTACTAGCAGCCTATCATCATTATTTTCAAGGAGTGTTAACCAAAGCAGACTTAATTCATGATGCTGAGTTAACTCTGAATGATAGATTAAGAATGCTTTTAAAAGTTGAGTCACCATTTACCATTGATGAAACTGAAAATGAGCTTGCGGCTATTTTTACTGAAAAAGGCTATCATTTCTTGGGCGGAGTCACTCCTCCATTTAGAGGAGCTTATATTTGGAAGCGATGTGAAACCGTTGATTTTAATGTAGAGATTCCCCATCGATCGATCACAGTGACTGTCCATATGATGTCAGATTTTTTGCTTGAAGGCTGGATAGGGTTCGCAACTTTTAACAATCGAACTGTGGGTGGATGGGCTAAAGAGGATGGGTTGTATTGTAATGTTAAAAGTTACAATAACTTGGGTGACGACGATTTTCAGGTATGCTATTTAAAACACGAAGCTCAGCATTTATCTGACTACAGCTGCTTTCCAGGTTTGACGTCCGCTGAGTTGGAATATCGGGCAAAACTAGTGGAGTTAATATATACGAAAAATCATTCTATATTAAATAAGTTCCTGAACGATGCAAAGAATGACCCTGATTTTCCGCATCCGTATGCTTCTTACAACCTGATTAAGAATATATCCTCTAAAATCTTAGAAAAAGATTATGAGTCTAATATGAATGTTTGGTTAGCAGTAGATTATCAAAAAATATCTTCAGCAGCTCTGGAGCTTTTTGATGAGAATACAAGTGCATTGAAAAGGTCAGCTGTTGAAAAAGAAACACCGAGGGGACAAGGTGATGATTCTTGTATCACTACGAGTTAAGTTATTAAAAATCTATGTTTGAGACTATGAAGAGGTGAGTAAGTGAGGGCGTCTGTCATTGAAGAAACAAAAAGTCCTAAAGAAGAATTTAGTATGAGTAAGGCTATTCCTATATTTGCAATACTGTCACTGACTTGTGGAGTATTGCTATTTGTGTTCATTAAATCAGGGCTTATGTCAATAGAAGATTCCTTTTCATTCGCAAACCCTTTTAAACTATTAGTCAGCAGTCTGATCGCTTCAATTGGTCTGATCGTGTTTGGGGTTGTTTTAACTTTGATAACTCCTACAAAATTTGTTGATGATACAAATAAAACATACCAAAATGAGCCCTTGTTTAACATCATCATTTTTATGTTTTTGGCCGTGTTATTTGAGGAATTTTTGTTTAGAGGTATCATTCAAGGCTATATTTTTCATACCTTCAACAATTACTGGGCTGCGATTATCGGAACAACCGTCCTATTTACTGTTTATCATTTTCAATATTTTAAAAAACCATTAATGTTGTTCAATTTAGTGGTACCTGCTTTTGTATTTTGCTGGATTTACTTTTATTCAAGTAACCTATTAGTCCCGATTGCGACCCACTTTTTAATGAATGTCGGGATGACTTTATTGTTTAAATATAATCTCATAAAGTTAAAGGAATCATGATGACGGAACGAATAGAGGATTTAAATGAAGAAGGCTGCGTGGTATTGGAGGATCATGAAAAAATACAAGAGGTTGTAGAATTCATTAATGATGCTATTGATTGGGAAGCGAAAGCTCCAAAAGTGCAAAAAACAGGTGGAATTGTTATTGGGGAGAAGACCATAAACGTTCTGTATGGAGATGATATTGAACTTTATTTTCAATCGGAATTCGGCTTAAAGTTAATGAAGGCAGAACCTGAGTTTTTTTAATGACAGGATTGAAAAATAGATAAGTTGCTTTGGTTGGTGCAAAAATAGTTGAGTGTTCAAAACTATAAGGGAGTAAGTTATGGGGAACAGGTTCATTGTTGTGGCTATTATATAGCTGAGGGTATGTCTGGGAAGTCAGGAGTAGAGAATGCTGGACAGCTAGCTTCATTCCGGCTAACGGCAGGCTTGGGTTAAGGAAATATGAATTATAGAATGCCTGTTCAACGTGGAACAGGCATTTTCACCATTCTACAGGTTTCTTAAGGAGCAAAGGGTACGTCCCCTTACTCCAGAGCAAAACATGAAAGTTGTATTTATAACCAGGAGATATGGGTTTTTGGGACACAAGGAACGTCCCCATGTCCACCAAAAGATGAATCAGGACGTGTCCTGTGTATTTTTAACAAAAATCAAGTGGTAATAGTGATAATTCTTAAAGTTGTAAGAAAGATTTGACAGTTACTCGAATATATAGGGTGGGGGGGATGCCTGATCTTTCACTTTTCTAGCAAAATATAGAAGTAAACACTTAAATAGATATAGAGGTGGATTTAGATGTGTGAAAGATGCAATGGACAAGTAATGAAAGCAGCAGTCGTAAAGGAATTTAAAAAAGAACTATTAATTGAAGATGTTGCGATACCAAAAGTAGGAAAAAATGATATTTTAGTAAAAATAAAAGCTTGTGGTGTTTGTCACACTGATTTACACGCAGCGCACGGTGACTGGCCTGTCAAGCCATCACTTCCGTTAATTCCTAGCCATGAAGGTGTTGGGGAAATCGTTGAGGTTGGTGAAGGGATTACTCATCTTCAAGTTGGCGACCGTGTTGGCGTACCTTGGCTGTATTCTGCTTGCGGCCAATGTGAATACTGTTTGACAGGACGTGAGACGCTTTGTCTTCAGCAGCAAAATGCTGGCTACTCAGTGAATGGAAGCTATGCGGAATACTGTCTGGCAGATGCCCGCTATGTTGTGAAGATTCCTGAAAACTTGGACTATGTGGAGGCAGCACCGATTTTCTGTGCAGGTGTAACAACCTATAAAGCACTAAAAGTAGGAGAAGCTAAGCCGGGTGAATGGGTAGCGATCTATGGTATTGGCGGCTTAGGTCATGTTGCTGTCCAATACGCGAAGGCGATGGGGCTGAAAGTTGTTGCGGTCGATACATTCGATGAAAAGCTGCAGCTTGCAAAAGATTTAGGTGCGGATCTGGTCATCAATCCGAAAGAGGAAGATTCAGCGGCCTTTATCCAGCGTGAGGTTGGCGGCGTTCAAGCGTCCATTTGCACAGCTGTATCCAAACCGGCTTTCGCTGAGGCATACCGTTCAGTAAAACGCGGGGGGAAAATGCGTCGCTGTTGGACTTCCGCCAGAAACGATGGAAGTGCCGATTTTTGATACCGTCCTAAACGGTGTCAGCATCGTCGGATCTATTGTCGGTACAAGAAAAGACCTGGAAGAAGCATTGCAGTTTGCAGCAGATGGTAAAGTCAAAACCATCGTAGAAACAGCTTCCATTGAAGAAATCAACCAGGTGTTCGATGACCTTGAAAAAGGAAAAATCAATGGCCGCATTGTTATTAAGTTTGGAGAATAGATTTCTGGTGAAGCATAGGGTCGTTACCTTATGCTTCTCTTTTGATACCCCCGCATTGGATGAAATCGATATATAGGTATGAGCATAGGGATTGGGGTCTCTATGCTTTTTTGTCGATAAGAAAATTATAAAATTATTTAAGTGTGGATAACTACATGTAGTTTTCTTAATCCAGCTCCAGCGCCTAGCCCCTCGAGACGCTTGTCTAGCTGCGGCTCCTAACTCCTCGAGGCGCTTGCGCTTTTTGTTCTCCAGTGCTTCATCGCTCGCTTAAAATGGAGCTTATTATGTGCCGGGAGTCCCACTCACGGCCAGAAAACTTTATAATGGGATATTTTTTTGGAAAGAGTTTTTTACATATCTCGTTGGCAGACTCACCTTGATCATGGAGCGTGCAAACGTCATGCTGGATGGACATGAGGTAGTCGAGCTTTTGGGTTAGAGCGGTACGGCCATTTTCTACGTATCCTGCATGGCTGCAAAACATCTCCTTGAATTCGTAGGTTAATACCCGCTTTAAGGAGTCGATGATTTGTGGGATGCTTTCTTCTGACATGATCACTTTGGTGCGCTCCTGGACAAATAAATCGCCGGTAAACAATTGTCCAGTTTCCCGGTTCAGAAATGCCTTATGATCATGGGCATGGCCGGGAGTGTCTATGGCATCCCAGGTTGCTCTGTTGGAAGTGAATGTATCGGGCATCGCTTGAGATGAAAAGGGTTTTCTTCGTCCCCAAAAAAGCTGTCGGTACAACGGATAATCCGCCTTTTGGCTACAAGATTGGATAGATGTTTGATTTAAAAAGATGGGAAGCTGCGTTGATTTGGCAGCATAGGCAGCACAGCCGGTATGATCTTCATGAAAATGAGTCAGCATCACCTGCTGAAAATCTGCTTCATCGATGAAGGCTTCAAAATACTTCTTCAAGGATTGTGCGCCAGTATCAATTAAAATTCCATCCACAGCATAACTATAAACATTCAATGATACACCCTGAAAACGGACTTGACCGTTCATATAAGTAACCCCGTTTTTATCGCCTTTCACTGCACTTTTTTTCAGAAACAACTTCCTAACACCCCTATCGTAAAACCTCTTCTACGCTAACTATAACTCAAAATGGATAGAATAGAATATCGTTTTGCCGCCTCCTCACATTATTAATCCTCTGTTTCAGATACAACCAAAACGTCCTCTTTATTCGGATGATTTTTCTCGATATGCTGTTCTCCCCAGGAGCATAGTGAATCCAAAATCCCCTTCAAGGACCATCCATAATCGGTTAATGAATATTCGACTTTAGGAGGGACCTGGTTATAGACTTCTCGTAAAATGACATTATCTTCTTCTAGCTCTCGCAATTGCTGTGTCAGCATTTTTTGCGTGATGCCAGGCATCAGTTTTTTTAATTCGCTTGTCCGTTTCTTACCCTCGATCAAATGGCATAGAATGACGACTTTCCATTTGCCTCCGATTACCTCGAGTGCGGCTTCAACTGGTATATTGTATTTCTTCAAAACAATCCCTCCTTGCCTTTCTTATATTTATCGAATCGGATTGTGCTTCTATTTATAGAGCCATTATACCCTTACGATTCAATTAGTAGTATAGGGCACTTTTTAGTGCCTATATAACTTGGAGGTGCCTACGTAACTTTAAAGTGCGTACTTCTCAACATTTCCAGTATCCTTCATAATTGCCTTCATGTTGATCAAATGTGAAAGGCGCCTTCACTGGTCAACTTATTAATTTGCAATGGAGGATACCTTTTATGAGTTCACATACACGAAAAAATAATAAGGGAACGCTATCCCTATTAGCGCTGGCAATCAGTGCATTTGGCATCGGTACGACTGAATTTGTCCCTGTTGGATTATTATCGACGATTTCAGAAGATCTCAATATCTCGATTACATTAGCTGGCTTGTTAATATCCGGGTACGCAATGGGTGTAGCCTTTGGAGCCCCAATCTTGACAGCTTTGACAAATAAAATGAGCCGCAAGACATTGCTCATGGCTCTCATGGTCATTTTCATCATCGGAAACTCTATCGCTGCCATATCGACGAGCTTCGGATTGTTGATGGCAGCAAGGATTATCACGGCATTTTCTCATGGAGTTTTCTTTTCCATTGGTTCAACGATTGCCGCAGACCTTGTCTCAGAGGATAAAAGAGCAAGTGCGATCGCCTTCATGTTCACAGGGTTGACCGTCGCCACCGTGACCGGTTTGCCGCTTGGGACTTTCATCGGCCAGATGTTCGGCTGGAGAGCGACATTTTGGGGAGTGGCATTATTAGGAGTAGTGGGAATTATCGCAAGTGCCATACTGATACCAAAGAACATTAAAGATGCGCCACCGGCTAAATTCAGCGACCAGCTAAAAATATTAAGCAATGGTCCATTGCTGCTGGCTTTCGCTATTACAGCACTTGGCTACGGCGGCACCTTTGTCGCTTTCACTTATCTGACGCCTATCCTTCAGGAAGTAACAGGCTTCACACCGAAAATGGTGAGTATAATCCTGCTTGTCTATGGAGTGGCAGTTGCCATCGGGAATGCCATTGGTGGGAAAGCTGCTGACAAGAATCCTTTAAAGGCCTTGTTATGGATGTTCATAGCTCAAGCGATAATTCTCGTAATCCTAACATTCACAGCTCCATTTAAGGTGGCTGGACTCATCACGATCTTCTTAATGGGGATGTTTGCATTCATGAATGTACCAGGATTGCAGGTACTGGTAGTAAGATTGGCAGAACGTTATGTTCCGGCAGCTGTGAATGTCGCATCCGCTTTGAATATAGCAGCTTTCAATCTAGGTATCGCCATCGGAGCATTTGTTGGCGGACTGATAGTTGACTCCATCGGTTTGATCCACACTCCATGGATTGGGGGAGTGATGGTAATTGGAGCCATTCTGCTGACAATTTGGAGTCGTCATTTGGAAAACAAGCAAATGCTGAAATAGCAGAAACAACAGAAGATGATATCTAGAATCCGTGAGATAGATGGAATTTCCATGTGTTTCACGGATTCTGTTTTAAGAAATTCTCTTAAAAGAAGTAATTTCGGATGGAAATGCAGCATTTTAATCATGTTTTTGGCAGAGTGGAAATTTTTCATTTAGGTCACTCTAAAAAGAAGTGAAGATAATGGAGGATGGAATTTGATGAGGATTTCTTTAAGGGGTATAGCAGCTCTGGCAAGTATGATTTGTTGTGGGAATTTCTTTTTATCTCAAGAAGCTTATGCCGCTGAAATAAGTGATCATGGTCAGCTCTTGAATGGGGTAACCTATATGAATTCAGAAACGGAGCCCAATCCTGCTTTGGAAGATGCATTCAGTAAAGAATTTGCGCTGAAACGTGGAGAGGATGAGGTGAGGTATTACTATAATGAGATAGACTTGAATGGCGATGGAGTCCCCGAGACATTTGTCTATCTGACTGGTCCGGTAGTTTGTGGGACAGGAGGATGCGGCGGCCTTGTTGTTGAGCGTGCCAATGGCAGTTATAAGGTCAGGTCCCGCTTTAGTTTAGTCAGAACGCCCGTCTTTGTCAGTGATTCGAAGACAAATGGTTGGAAAGACCTCATTATGTTTGTCGCAGGAGGCGGAATTGAACCAGGCTATAGAATCCTGAGATTTGATGGGAAAACCTATCCTTTGAATCCATCCATTCAGCCTGAGGTCATAGAACAGAGCAACATAAAAGGAATCGGGCTCATTAATGATGATAAGATGAAAAATTCAGGTATTGAATTTTAGCGAGATTTTATATATGAATTAGAAACTTAAAAACAGGGGACGGTGCACATCACCGTCCCCTTATCTTCTATTTATTTTTGCCCTTTTTCCTGCGATTGTGGTGTCCAAGCTTAGTGGCGGTGTGCTTTCCCCGTTTATAGTTGGCATGATGACGCTTGTGAACTTTTCGCATTTTGTCATCATTTTTGCCCATATCATGTCCGCAACGAGGTGGATTAGGGGCATCAGCGGTTTCGGATACTGTAATCAAGCCTTGAGACAGTTCATTAATAATATTCGTATCTGTCCCATTAATCTCTAGCAATAGTGTAGGCGCAAGCACCCCGCCAAAGCGGTTGAAAATAAACTGTGGAGGCATATTGCCCACTTCCGAAAGGGATAAACCGTCCAGGTTGAAGTAATTGACAAAGCTCTCCACCGTTAAATCAGGCAGTACGATCCACGAATAGGCCTGGAATGGCTCTTGAGGAGGGTTGGCAATAACCAGTCCGCTGCCGTTTAACGGGACATAGTTGCCGAACAAGTCGGTTGCGACGAATCCGTACAATCCATCCGGTCCGTCCAATCCTGGAGCGAATGTGAATTCGTGAGTAATCACGAACAAATGATATTTTTGATCAAGATAGACGATATGCGGCAGCTCAAGCTGCTGATTGACACATTCTGCCTCAAGAATTGCCGGAAGGGGCTCCCATTCTGTATAATCGTCAGGTCCTCCGCTTTTAAGCGCAATCCCGACATTGCCGTTAAACTGCACAGCACCATCTGGCACATTGTTTCCGCTTAAGAAATCACCATCCCCAATATTTTCTGGCTCACACTCGCGCACAGCCGGGGTGATCGGAGTGTTTCCCTCGAACAAAATATATTCACAGCCAGTTTCTGGATCAAGGAAATACCAGGGGTCACGGAAGGAATAAATGATCCCGCTTCCTGACTGTTCTTGTGTTTGATAGAATTCACCATCAGGCTCAAGAATGATTTCGTGAGGTCCCCAATTATCAAAGAGAACTCCATCTAAATTAGAAATCACATCCCCTCGTGCAAAAGCAAGGCGTTGTTCATAGGAAATGGTCGCTTCTCCTTCTCTTCCAGTTGCTGTATAGAAGAAGAAAATGTCCCCGTCCTTCACAAAGGACCGATCCTGCCCATTGACGGGAACCTAATGCATCGCCAGGAGCAAAGACAGGTCCGCCCGGAATCCAATCTTGTCCATCTCTAGCATAAAAATAGTTGATTTGCGCGATGTCATGGCGCTTTCCTGGCAAAACACTGCGGGGAGCAGTCAAGGAGAAAATAACCCTCCAGCCACCAGGAAGAACGGCGACCGAACCATCTTGCTCCCTTAAAGTCCACGTATCCCACACCCATAAATCTGGAGCTGTTAACTCCAGCTCATCAAAATCAATGACCGGAGCACTGTTTTCAGGTGTAATTCTGATTCGATCCGCTTGCTGGCGTGTCCAAATGGCCGGCTCACGATCAAAGCCTCCGCTTTCCTCAAGGCAGCACTTGAATTTGCGATCACCTCCCCCATGGCAATGTCCACATTTACCACATGTGCATTGATAACTGCCATCATAATGATGCATATCAATCATCCTTTCTTAAAGAATTGGATTCTATCGTAAATAGAAACCTACTATACTTTATGTGGAAAGATAGAATGTGTTTGGACAAGTTAACTGATATAAATGATTCATTCTCGTCTTGTTTTAAAAAAAGGCTGTTTTCGCTTTGATTGTTGCTTTTCATGCATGTTTCAATGATAATCTCGTAATAAAAGGTGTCGGGGCTCTTTTCGAGGAGACTTCTGAATACAACAACAAAGATTATCGTCACATAAAAGGGAATAATGTGCGGATAAATCCGGAGATGAGAAGATTATCGTTACATAAAAGGGAATAATATACGGATAAATCCGGATTGCTTTTAGATCCGTAATAAGCTGCTGTCGTTTTTTACTCATGATTGAGAAAGCAACAAAGTTTACAAAAGAAGCTTTCTAAAAGAAGTTTGTAAAAAATCATTGCAATGAGTCATTGATGAAAAGGGGGATTTAGATGCAAAAGGGATTGCTGCATCATGTTGAAATCTATGTTTCGAATTTGAAGCAAAGCGCAGAGTTTTGGGGATGGTTGCTTGAAGAACTGGGTTACACCGCCTATCAAAAGTGGGAGGGTGGACAAAGTTGGAAGCTGGGTGAAACGTATCTCGTCTTTGTTCAAGCGGAGGAGAAATTTCTGGAGCCCGCTTATCATAGATGCCGAGTGGGGCTGAATCACTTGGCCTTTCACGCAGCATCCCGCCAACAGGTAGACGACATGACGAAAAAATTGAAAGGAAAAGAGATACAGATTCTCTACACAGACCAACATCCTTTTGCCGGCGGAGAGGATTATTATGCTGTGTTTTTCGAAGACCCAGATCGAATAAAGGTAGAATTAGTTGCACCTGAATAGATTTTATTCGACCGGGGGGGCAGTGTCTTTAAATTTATATTGGATTTCTTTTGCAGATGAAGGCATGTGAAACGTTGTCGATGGGTATACAGTTATAGGGCCTTTTATAGGACGGTATGACAGCCCTATGTCATGAGTTATTGGTAAAAAGTACAAATATTTATTCTATAGGTTTCACATGGTATACTAATGAAGACTAAAACTCTCAAGGGAGTGAAAACACATTAACGAAGAAATAAAAATAGATTATCATCAGATGATAGCCAATCGAATTTTATCAGAAAAACACCAGCTTATTAAACACAAAACTCAGCTGAACACCCACCAAACATCCATTAAAATTGACGGCCAGCTTCAAGAATGGCGGGAAAATATCATTGATATATATGCAGCCTCTGTTTCCAGGGATATGGAAACTTCTTTTAACGTTTTAAAGGAGTGGGGGAGAGAAGCAGTAGACACTTTAGTGAACTACAATCTTCCTTTAGAAATCGCACTTAATGAGGTCCGAGACTATAGAAACCTCATAGGGCATATTATCAAGGAGGAGGCTATAGCGCTTAATCTGCCTATAGCGGAATTCTACGATTTATTATCTGACTTTGATACAGTTGTTGACCGCGCTGTCCATTGGTTAAGCATATCTTACACACGAATGTTCTACACTCGAATCAATATCGCTGAAGCCTCTGCGTTAGAATTATCGATTCCAGTCATTAAAATTTCTGATAAAATTGGGGTACTTCCTATCATAGGGGACATAGATACCCAAAGAGCCCAGGAGTTAATGAACAAGGCTTTATCTAAAGGCAGTGAATTATCCTTGGAACATCTGATCATTGACCTCTCTGGTGTGCCAATCATTGACACGATGGTTGCTGACCGGGTCTTTAAAGTTATAAAAGGGTTGTCACTCTTAGGGATTAATGCCATACTCTCTGGTATTCGTCCAGAAATCGCTCAAACCATGGTTAATTTAGGCGTTGATGTTTCCAATATCCCTATAACCTCAAATTTGCAAAGAGCAATGGAACAATTACTCAAAGTGAAGATCGCATAGTGCCTGCGTAATTAGCAGATATCATAAACATTTTTAAGGAGGCTCTCAACCCAGGTTGAGGGTCTTTTTTTAGGTCATAAACAAAGGAATGGTGATGTGCACTTGATGACTTGAAATTTGTTCCATGTGTACCGATATAAAATGCAGTCACAAACGTTATTTATTACTAGTAAATGAGGTATTAATCATGTTTTGGTTTTTTATCGGAATCTTTTTTGCAGATTTGGTATTAGGCTTCATGCAAGCGCCGTTATGGCAATTTATTTTGGTTAATCTTGTTTTTATCGCAGCCTTTATGTTGAAGGGTTTCTATCCGGTTCTTTTTGAAAAGGATCCGGATAAGATCATGACCTTTATGAAAAAATCGAAGCATCCGCAATTTCAATTTTACTATTATTTTTTCCAGGATCAGTTGGAGGAAGCGGAGGACAAGCTGCATAAAATTAAATCTCCTTTCTATCAAAAGCTGAATCATGTGAATCTGCTTATTAAAAGAAGGCAGTTTGATGAAGCGGAGGAGATGGCCAGAGGGTTAAAGGATAATATGTATAAATGGTATACTCTTGCGGGGGTTGCGATTGAGCAAGGACATCGTGCTTCGTTTGGAGAGTACAAAGAGAAAGTCAGGAACCCTTTCTATCGCAGATTATTGGAGTTGGAGGAAATGGTCCATGATGGGGATAAAGACAAGGTGCTCGCTGAACTGGAAGACATGATCCCGAATTTAAGGGGAGTAAAGCTGCTGAGCGTGATACAGTATAAACAAGACTTATTGAGAAGGCAGGAGGATTAATTTTTCAACCAACAGATGGAGGCGGTCAAATGACAGATCTAACGTTTAGACAGTTATCGGTGGATGAGTGTGAACGGATGAAGGATATGGATGCTTCTCAGTATATTGGGAAAGCGTGGAGAGAAGTGGATGGCAAACGTCAACTGGTCGAGATCAATTACCAGGACCCTGATTGGCCGAATGGTTATGAACATCATTTCAATCATTTAAAACAAACGATCAGCCAGGGTGGGAGTGCGATTGGCGCATTTGGGCAAGATGGTAGATTGATAGGCTTTGCTACCGTCAATCAGGGGTTTTTTGGTGAGAGCTTTAACTATGTTTTGCTGGATCAGCTTTTCATCACACTCGAACACAGGAATAAAGGAATCGGCAAGAAGCTATTTTACCTTTCAGCAAAGCAAGCAAAAGAGTGGCAGGCGGATAAACTCTTTATTTGTGCCGGATCTGCAGAAGAAACAGTTGCCTTCTATTTTGGAATTGGATGCAAAGTGGCTGAAGAAATCCAGCAAGAATTTTACGAAAGTGATCCAAGGGATTTTCAACTAGAGTACTCGTTAAGTCTTTTGTAAACGAGAAGGCGGACACGGAATCGAGGAGCATGTGGACGTTGTGCTCCTCTTTTTTTTTTCGGAACTTCGGAGAGGCTCCGTATTGTAGCATCCTGCCAAAGTAGATATGAACATTGCCCCGCTTCCCCCATTAACACCGGCTATGGACTTGTTTGTTGATGATTTTTCAGGTTAACTATACCTCGCTATCTTCTCTTTTTTCTGTAAATAATAAAATTACTGTGGCTAAAGGTCCTAGAAAAAGAGAAAGCAAAAACCAATTCAAGCCGGTCCTGTTTTTACCTTGTGCAAGTCCAGCATTAATTAATGCCAGGGTGCCCCAACCAACAAAAAAATCATCATTCATCATCTTTCTCCTCCACTAATTACAATTTAGCTGTAAATGTTTATATATAAATTATACTATCAATCTTTAAAAAGTTGGTAATGAAATCGGTAAATGTTGGAAGTGTATATAAGGGCATTGAGACCTGTGTTTCTTTTTTTTGAAGAGATTTCTGGGCACGAATAAGAAAATGCCTCCAGGTGAAAAATACTGAATAAACTTTGGAGGGAACCTGATGCGAGACCATAAGCAAAAACGTTTGGATGACCAAAAGATCAACAATGTTCAAAACGAAGAGTTACTGGAGATCAGTCAAACATATCATGGACTGGAAGCAGTTGAAAACGGCATGGATTACATGGAGGGAGATCAAAAAAATTCGCCAAACCGTGGTGGATTGTAGGATGAATTGATTTATATCAGACAAACGAAAGTCCATCTTGTATAAAAAGGTGGATTTTTTTTTAGCCGATCAAACGGTAATCAGCTTGTCATTATTAGATAATATGATTCATAGACTCTATTAAAAGGGGGGTGTAGAATTGAACCGAGTTCCTAACAGAGTGGATTATTATCTGAAAGACAAGTGTCTCTTAAGTGCCAATGTAAAGCACTGGGAGCACTATGTCTCAGCTTTGAGGGCCAGTAATACGGTCACGATATACAAGAAAGAATATGTTGTGGATAAAATAAATATGGTTCATGATCCCGCAACCGTCGTCTTAAAAATCAACATTGAACCGCTTAAACTATATAAATAGGTATCCTTCGGGATGCTTTTTTTATTGTTAACCAGGATATTTTCTTAATCCAGCTCCAGGGACTAGCCCCTAGAGACGCTTGTCTGGCTGCGGCTCCTAACTCCTCGAGACGCTAGTTTAGTGTCGCCTCCTAGAAACTCCGAAACTTCAACTCCGCCGGCAGAAGCAAATAGCGCTTCTTTGTCGGAGTCTCCAGTTTCTGCGTTTCTGGGCAGTCGGCTATACATTTCGGTTTCGGTCCTGCCAATGAAGTCAAAGAGCGGCTTCACTGTCAGGCCCTCCAACGCTTGTCGGGGCTGAACGAAGCGCTTGCGCTTTTTGTTCTGCAATTGCAAGATATTGTTGAATACATTCAATGTTTGTTCCGCTGATGGCAGCAATGTGATTTAAGCGGGGTGCACAGTTCATCCTTCAAGTGTCGTCGCTTTTTTTAAAAGGGTACCGTATAATTAAACTATAGAAAACAATATACGATTCATTAGGAGGCTCAACGTTTCATGAAAAATGAACTAATAATGCCGACAAAAATATCGTTTAAATCTAATAGGGCAATGATAAATGGAGAAGTTGTGCGGGCAGCGACCTTCGCCAGATTCATAGCCGCAGAGGTTCAGACTGAATCAGCCGAAAGATACTATTTGATTTTCTACAAAAATGCCCTTATTTATGGTGATCAACTCGACAATGTTGAAAAAGGCTCGTTTCTTGATAAAGTGCTGAATGAGGGGATCGTCTTGGATCAACAGCACCCGCTTCTGCCTGTGCTCATTCCCGCGACAGCTTTAACGATACCAGCTAAAAACAAGCTCTTCAATCATCTCCAGCGCAATTATTCTCTTCTGGAAATACCATGTATGGCCGCAGCGCTCGATTCATTTTTCACAACAGAACAGTTCTCCAAACCAATCGAACACATCTTCTTCCACTACAGAAGAAACGGCAGTTTTTCCAAGGCCTATCAATCGATCCATCTATTATCCGACCTATCTCCCTCACTGGAAAAAATCAGTGATCTCCTCCATTCCCGGGAATACAGCTCATATTCGAATTTCTACACTACTTCATCTCTATCGGTAATCCAAAAGAAGGACCCCTTGTTTGCAGAGTTCCTTTGCTTTATGAATCGAACCAACAGCGAACACTATCATATGCTCGAAAAAATATTGAAAAACGAAGAACGGTTCGCAGAAGGGCTGCTGCTTTGGCTCGATGACAAAAGGAATCTTACTTGTGAGTCCGTTAAGGGCCAAACACAGCTGGCCTTGAAGTATCTCCCTCTTGAAAATTGGATTCAAGTCCTATCCTATGCAAAAATAAATCCGTTTAAATGGGTACCGGAAGCTCGGACTTTCATAGAAGGATTGATGAGGAACAGGCAATATGAGAAAGCGGCTGTATACTTATTCCCTTTCATTGAGGAATTGCCTGAAGAGTATCATCTGCTCCTTAATGAAATTTGGAAGCAGGTTGATGCTGAATTTGTGGTTTCTCACCTGGAAGAGTTTCTGCTGCTTCATCAGCAAGTCGCACAGGAAAATGACCCGAGGCAATTTGAACAAAGAATTCTGCAGCTGACAGCAAAGCTAATGGAGGAGCATGACCTGAAAGTAGTCTGTGAAAAACTGAAGCCCATTCAGAAAAACTTTCCACATTCTATCATCATTCGCAAAATCAATGAAATGACCGCTCTTTTGGAGAATCCCGACAGAATGATGGAATTGGGGCAATTTTACGCAGATTTCAATCAATATGATCAAGCAATCGAATGTTTCTATTGGGAAATGGAACTCAAACCGGCAGACCCAGCTCCGGTTAGGCAGCTGTGCAAAATGTATCAGCAAAAAGGCATGGTCAATGAGGCATCAGCCTATCAGCAGATTTATACACAACTAAGGAGCGAGCAGGAGACGGGTTGAAACTTCCTGGAGGTTCCTGAAGCAGAATTAAATGATAGAAAAGCTAAATGAAAACAGCAGGAGCCGAAAATTACGAAAGGATATTCGGCTCGTTATCAGAAGCTGTCACCTCAGCGAGCACGGGGGATTCCTGAAAATTTAAGATGACGAGGTTAAGGGATTGGAATTCGTAGTCGTGACAGGTTTGATGGAGAAGAGGCCAAAGCTGTCAAGAAAACCCTGTTATTGTGACAGGTTTGAGGGAGAAGAGAGTAAAGCTGTCAAGAAACCGTTGTAATTATGACAGGTTTGAGGGGGGAAGAAGCCAAAGCTGTCAAGAAAACCCTGGTATTGTGACAGGTTTGAGGGGGAAGAGGGTAAAGCTGTCAAGAATCCGTTGTAATTATGACAGGTTTGAAGGAGAAGATGCCAAAGCTGTCAAGAAACCCCTGTTATTGTGACAGGTTTGAGGGAGAAGAGGGTAAAGCTGTCAAGAAACCCCTGTTATTGTGACAGGTTTGGTGGAAAAGAGAGTAAAGCTGTCAAGAAACCCCTGTTATTGTGACAAGTTTGAGGGGGAAGAGGCCAAAGCTGTCAAGAAAACCCCGTTATTGTGACAGGTTTGGTGGAGAAGAGAGTAAAGCTGTCAAGAAACCCCTGTTATTGTGACAAGTTTGAGGGGGAAGAGGGTAAAGTTGTCAAGAAACCCCTGTTATTGTGACAGGTTAGAGGGGGAAGAGGCCAAAGCTGTCAAGAAACCCCTGTTATTGTGACAGGTTTGAGGGAGAAGAGGGTAAAGCTGTCAAGAATCCGTTGTAATTATGACAGGTTTGAAGGAGAAGATGCCAAAGCTGTCAAGAAACCCCTGTTATTGTGACAGGTTTGAGGGAGAAGAGGGTAAAGCTGTCAAGAATCCGTTGTAATTATGACAGGTTTGAGGGGGGAAGAAGCCAAAGCTGTCAAGAAACCCCTGTTATTGTGACAGGTTTGGTGGAAAAGAGAGTAAAGCTGTCAAGAAACCCCTGTTATTGTGACAGGTTTGAGGGGGAAGAGGGTAAAGTTGTCAAGAAAACCCCGTTATTGTGACAGGTTTGGTGGAGAAGAGAGTAAAGCTGTCAAGAAACCCCTGTTATTGTGACAGGTTAGAGGTGGAAGAGGCCAAAGCTGTCAAGAAACCCCTGTTATTGTGACAGGTTTGAGGGGGAAGAGGGTAAAGTTGTCAAGAAAACCCCGTTATTGTTACAGGTTTGGTGGAAAAGAGAGTAAAGCTGTCAAGAAACCCCTGTTATTGTGACAGGTTTGGTGGAAAAGAGAGTAAAGCTGTCAAGAACCCCCTGTTATTGTGACAGGTTTGAGGGGGAAGAGGACAAAGCTGTCAAGAAACCCCCGTTATTGTGACAGGTTTGGTGGAGAAGAGAGTAAAGCTGTCAAGAACCCCCTGTTATTGTGACAAGTTTGAGGGGGAAGAGGGTAAAGTTGTCAAGAAACCCTGGTTATTGTGACAGGTTTGAAGGTCAATATAAGAATACGGTATCCCTCGGGATGCCTTTTGTTTATTCGGAATTTTAGTGTTGAAAAGACTACTGCTCCTTGCCAAAAACTTTGGATTTGGGGTTATTCTTATTTGCACTATTACCACATCCTTTTGCTCATTTGTGATTTTTGTTATTGAATTCTTGAATAAAGTATGAAAAAATAATGAGGTCATCTGATGACCAGATTTATGTCGAAGGGTAAACAAACTGTTTTAAAAACTACGAAACTATCAAGCTTTTGAGCAACTAGGGGGAAGGGATTAAATGTTATTGCTGATTGCGTTAAGTGCTATTATTGCTCCGTTTTTATTTCTTGTGATCATGCGGATGCCGGCGGCCAAGGGGATGGCCTTGAGTTCACTGATCGTCATTTTGTTAGCGCTTACTACTTGGGGGATGGAAGGACAAGTGGTATTGGCGTCAGTTTTTCAAGGGGTACATAAAACGCTGACTATTCTTTGGATTTTATTTGGTGCACTGGTGTTGTTGAACACGCTTCGAAATACGGGAGCGGTCGTTAGGATTAACCAGGGATTTCAAAGCATTTCTGGTGACATGCGAGTGCAGGTCATTATTGTTGCCTTTTTATTTGGTTCACTAATTGAAGGTGCTGCAGGGTTTGGAACGCCGGCAATGGTTACCGGACCGTTAATGCTGGCTCTTGGGTTCCAGCCAATTGCGGCTGCGACGATTGCCTTGATTGCGGACAGTACCGCGGTTATGTTTGGAGCGGTCGGAACACCAGTGGCAGTCGGGCTGAGCAATATTCCGGGTGCTGACACTCCGTTTTTCCATGATATTGCCGTTACAGTGACAAGTCTTGATTTACTAGCGGGTTCGTTCATTCCGTTCATTTTAATGGTCGTCTTAACGGTCTTCTTTGGAAGCGGTATCAAAGATGCGTTGCCGATGCTGCCGTGGACACTGATGGTTGGCTTTATCTATACAGGCAGTGCGTTATTGATAGCTACCCTTTTCGGGCATGAGTTTGTATCGATTCTTGCTGCACTCATCACTTTGGCGGTAGCGACATTGACAGCGAAAAAAGGCTTCTTGCTTCCGAAGACTGAATGGAAAGCTGCGATGCGAAAAGATTTTGTCGTTTCAACGGAAAAGTCAAAAATGAGCATAGTGACAGCCTGGTCGCCATATGTCGTTGTTGTGCTTTTATTGCTGCTCACACGGATTGTTCCAGCACTCAAAGAGTTCACGAGGACAACAATTGATTTTACCTGGAGCAATATTTTAGGGGTGGAGGGCGTGACATCGGCCTGGGAATTCTTATACTCTCCAGGAACGATCCTTACTGCTGCGGCAGTTTTAGCGTTCTTGTTCCAGCGAAAATCGTACCAGACTTTTACCAATGCGTCGAAAGAGTCGTTATCGACGATGAAAATGACATCGATTGCCTTGATTGCGACACTTTCTATGGTTCAAGTATTTGTTAACTCGGGAATGAATCTCAATGAACTAATCAGTATGCCACAGTATATTGCGGAGTCCTTTGCTGGCTCGTTGGGTTCAGTATGGATCTTCGTTGCCCCGTTCCTTGGTGAGTTAGGAGCGTTCATTACGGGAAGTGCCACCGTATCTACGCTAACATTTTCGCCCATTCAGTACAATGTTGCGGATGCCGTTGGCCTTGAGTCGAATATCGTGTTGGCCGTCCAGCTCATTGGGGCAGCTGCAGGAAACATGATTTGTGTTCATAATGTCGTCGCGGCGAGTGCGGTGGTTGGGGTTTCCGGTAAAGAAGGAGAAATCATCCGGAAAACATTAGCGCCTGCGATTGTTTATGGAATTCTTGCCGGAGTATCTGGTTTTATTTTCTTAAACTTGCTTTAGCTTTAAGCTGCCAAAAGGTCCCACTATCTTTCGGAGAGTTAAATTCTCTGTATAATACTAAGGAGCAGATGGGAGATGAAGGATATGCCATATAAGCGAGTGCAAACAAAAAGGGTTTATGAACAAGTTGCTGATTCAATAATTGAGTTAATTAAGACTGGTGAATTAAAACCAGGTGATAAATTAGATTCCGTCGAAAAGCTGGCGAAGAGCTTCGACGTTGGGAGCTCCACAATCAGGGAAGCATTAAGTGGCTTGCGGACGATGGGTCTGGTGAAAATGCGCCAGGGTGAAGGGACATTTGTTAATACCTTTGATCCGTCGAAATTCCAATTGCCGGTTACCAGCGCTTTCTTAATGAAGCTTGAAGACGTAAAGGAACTATACGAAGTACGTAAGATTTTAGAAATTGGCACGGCGGCTCAAGCAGCTGCTGTGCACGAAGAAGAAGATTTGCTTGATATGGAAAAAGCGTTGATCGTGATGGAACATGCCAATGGAAATGAAGAGCTCGCTTCGCAAGCGGACCTTGATTTCCACGTGGCGATTGCGAATGCGACACATAATAAATTGTTGATTAATCTGATGAGCAGCGTCTCAGCGCTGAATTCGCAAACGATTCAGGAAACCCGGAAGGTGCTCTTGTATTCGGATAACATCGTCGATGGTCTGCATTCCGAGCATCGACGGATCTTTGAAGCAATTAAAAACCGACAGCCAAACGAAGCGCGCCAAGCCATGCTAATGCATTTGCAAAATGTCCAGGACCGACTTTTTAAATACATTGAATAATTCGGGCGGCGTCGGACGACTTTTACATGAGGTGAACAAACATGAAGGTTTCATTATTTAGTACGTGCCTAAGTGATATTCTCTTTGCGGATGTGGCAAAAAATACACTTGAGATCCTTGAGAGGGTTGGGTGTGTTGTGGATTATCCGATGGAGCAGACATGCTGCGGACAGCCTGCCTATAACAGCGGGTATTTAGAAGAAGCGAAAGCTGCGATGAAACAAATGATGAAGGCTTTTCGTCATTCGGAATATGTCGTTGGACCATCAGGTTCCTGCGTGAGCATGCTGAAGGAATATCCACATATCTTTGCCGGTGACCCGGAGTGGGGAGAAGAGGCGAAAGTCTTCGCTGCTAAGTGTTACGAAATTACGGAATTCCTTGTCGACGTAATGGGCATCACTGATTTGGGCTCGACTTTTAAAGGAAGAGTGACTTTCCATTCCTCCTGCCATATGAAGCGCCTTCTTGGTGTAAAAGAACAGCCGAAAATCTTGTTGCACAATGTCAAAGGTGTTGAACTGGTTGACTTGCCATGGGAAGAGGACTGCTGTGGATTCGGCGGAACGTTTGCCGTGAAAAACCCGGTGATCTCACAGGAAATGGTAAGTGAAAAATCCCGCCATGTGGCAGAAACACAAGCTGAATACTTGGTTGGTGCGGATATGGGCTGCTTGATGAATATCGGCGGACGCTTGGAGCGTGAAGGCAAGAAGGTAAAAATCATTCACATCACGGAAATATTAAATACTCACTAAGAAACGGAGGGAAAAAAGATGAGCATCAAAATTGGTGAGATTCCTTATAAAGAGCGTATCCAAAAAGGAATAAAAGATGATTTTATGCGGCAGGCTGTTTCCCTCCGCGCAAGGAAGATTCCGGACTGGCCGGCTCACACAGGCTGAGGAGCTCGGCAACTGGGAGGACTGGCGCAATTTGGGGGAAGAAATCCGTACCCATACGCTGGAAAACCTCGATTACTATCTGCAGCAATTAAGCGAGCAGGTGTCAAGACGCGGCGGCCATGTGTTTTTTGCTGAGACAGCGGAAGAAGCCAATCAGTATGTGAAAACCATCATTCAGAAGAAGAACGCGAAAAAAGTCGTCAAAGCGAAATCGATGGTAACCGAGGAAATCGGTTTGAATAAGGCACTTGAGGAAGTCGGCGCTGAAGTGGTTGAATCCGATCTTGGCGAATGGATCCTGCAGCTGGATGAGGATCCGCCATCGCATATCGTGACACCTGCGCTGCATAAAAACAAGCAGCAAATCCGCGAGACGTTTGCGAAGAAAAAAGGCTATACCGGTTCTGATACGCCGGAAGAACTGGCTGCATTTGCTCGAGAGCAGCTGCGCCAGGACTTTTTAGCTGCGGATGTCGGTGTGACCGGCTGTAACTTTGCGATTGCAGAGTCCGGGTCAATCACGCTGGTCACAAATGAAGGAAACGCTGAAATGGTGACTGCTCTTCCGGATACCGTGATTACAGTTATGGGCATGGAGCGCATCGTGCCGACATGGGAAGAGATGGAGGTCCTTGTCAGCCTATTGACGCGCGCTGCGGTTGGCCAGAAGTTAACTAGTTATATCACTGCGCTTACCGGAACACGTCTTGATGAAGAAGTTGATGGACCGGAAGAATTCCATTTGGTTGTCGTCGACAATGGCCGCTCTAAAATTCTTGGAACGGAATTCCAATCCGCCTTGCATTGCATTCGTTGTGCGGCTTGCATCAATGCATGCCCTGTTTATCGTCATATCGGCGGACATGCATACAACTCGATCTATCCAGGCCCAATCGGAGCGGTCATCACGCCACTCTTAGAAGGTTACGACGATCATAAAGAGCTTCCTTATGCATCGACATTGTGTGCGGCTTGTACCGAAGCTTGTCCGGTTAAGATTCCATTGCATGAGCATCTAGTTCGTCATCGCCAAATCATTGTGGAAAAAGAAAAGAAAGCCCCGATGGCTGAAAAGATGATGATGAAAGGTTTTGCGGCATGGGCTTCTAACCCGTCGATTTATAATATGAGTGCGAAAATGGCGAAACCAGCACTTGGTCCATGGACAAAAGAGGGAATGATTGAAAATGGACCTGGACCATTAAAAGCCTGGACGGAAGTTCGTGATTTTTATGCGCCGCAGGGACAATCGTTCCGTTCGTGGTTCAAGCAAAGACAGAAAGACGGTGAATCCAAATGAGCATCCAAAACCGAGAAGCCTTTTTAGATAAGCTGGCGTCCAGACTTGGGCGGGAGCGCCGGACAGCAGGAGTGGAGCGCCCTCAGTGGAGTGTCACCCCACAGGATGAAGTGTTCCATGGCATGAGCCAGGACGAATTAGTAGATGTACTTGAAAAACATTGCAAAGTCATCCATACCACTTTTAAACGGACAGACCGTGACGGGCTGACCAAGGTGTTGAACGAAACGCTGGAGGATTATGAAGGCAAGTTAATCATCACTTCCAAAGATCCGCGTTATCAGGAGTATGGAGTCACTGAGTTTTTTGAAGAGCAGAAGGAGCAGCTGGACGTCCATGTGTGGGATTCGGCACAGGGCAAAAAAAATCAACAGATTGCTGAACGCGCCGATGTTGGCATCGTGTTCAGTGACATCACGCTTGCCGAGTCTGGCACAGTGACATCGTTCAATACGAAAGACAATGGCCGCTCGATCAGCTTGCTGCCGCGGACATTCATTGCCATCATCCCGAAAAGTACACTCGTGCCGCGGATGACTCAGGCAGCGAGACATATCCACCAGGCCCAGGCCAATGGCGAAGACGTCCCATCATACGTCAGCTTCATCACCGGCCCAAGCAACAGCGCCGATATCGAGATGAACTTGATCGTCGGTGTTCACGGACCTGTTAAAGCTACTTATATTGTGGTGGATTAGGACGTCGGACATGCGTTAAGCTACTTATATTGTGGTGGATTAGGACGTCGGACATGCGTTAAGCTACTTATATTGTGGTGGATTAGGACGTCGGACATGCGTTAAGCTACTTATATTGTAGTGGATTAGGAAGGCGGAACATGAAGAGTGTTCTTAAATCCTCTATATCGTAAAATGAAAGGCAGCGATACCGTTTCGCTGTCTTTTTGACTATCTTCTGGAACACGGTGCATTTTTTTTGTTTTGTAAATTGTTGGGCGGCTGAACTGTCTCAGCTGCTGTGAAAACAATGGGTCCAAGACTGATGAACTTCCAACCGGCGTCATCGTTGCTGTCTGCCAGCTTGTTAATTGTTTGGAAGTGATGGAGAACAAAAAGACATGGGCAGTGTTGGAGGATGGAAGGATAATGATTTTTCCCTTGTGTTTATAAAGTGGGAGGATATGTCTGGGAAGGTGAAGATGCTGGACCGCTTCATTCCGGCAAAAGGAATGCTTGGGTTATGGGAGCATGAGTTATAGAGTGCCTGTTCATCGAGGAACAGGCACTTTTTGAGCTTTGCGTTCTTTACCGGCTAAAATACGGGCAGGAAACGGGATCATAAATCTGACAGTCTTGTTTTTCAGAAGCGTAAATAAAAAGCAGCCTGCAATAACGATAACGCTGCCAGCGGCCTGGATCCAGGTCATGTTCTCTCCTAAAAAAGCAAAGGCCAGGACGGCGGTAAAGATCGGATTGAAATTAAGGAACAACCCGGAAGTGCTTGGCCCCAGTTTATTGACTCCGATATTCCAGAGAACCATACAGAGCACGGTCGAGACAAGGCCAGTGTATAAAATGCCTTGCATAAAAGAGGAATTCAAGTTTGTCACCGTGAAATCTTTGATGGAAAAAGGCAGCAAAACGAATAGGCCGAAAATACCGGAGTAGAGGATGGACATCATCGGTGTGACGGTCGCCATTGCCCACTTGCTGCTGACCGAATATATCCCCCACATTCCCACAGCTGCCATCATATACAGGTCTCCTTTGTTGAACTGCAAGGAAAATAATACATTCATATTCCCTTTTGAAAGGACGAGCAGAACACCAAATAGGGAGAGAATCATCGTAAGGAATTGAAGTTTATTGATTTTTTCTTTCAGAAAAAAGAAAGAGAATGCCGCAATCGAAAACATATTCAATGTTGAGATCAAGCCAACGTTCGTTGCCGAAGTCTTTTCAAGTGCCATGAATTGCAGTGCCTGAAATAAGGCGACTCCGGTAACTCCCATTATAAACAGTGGCAGAATGGAGGCTTTTGGCGGGATCAGCTTTTTTTCTTTCCACCAGACAAGCAGGATCAGGCAGATGATCGCGATGGCCCATCTTAAAATGGTCAAGGTGATCGGAGAAGCATGGTCGACAAGCGTCTTCCCCACGATAAAATTTCCGCCCCAAAGAAAACTCGTTAAAAGTAAGAGTAAATAATATTTCACGTCATTTGGCTCCTTTGATCAGAGCCATTGTGCACAATGACTTACGTTATATGAATTATTTTAACATTTTCCTGAAATGACAAAAGATAATTTTGTATAATTGGATTAATTCGAAATAAATAAAAGTATAATAGGATTATAGTTTTTATAATTCAAGATTAGGTCCTTTTTTCGCTTGTATTGTGAATTTTTTAAAAGGGGGAGAAATCGTGGAATCTATTGTCAGCAAGGTTTTGGACAATGTGGATATTAAAATCCTGGATTTGCTGCAAAACGATGCTCAGTTAAGCAATCTGGAACTTTCGAAGCGAGTGAATTTATCTGCTCCGGCTGTTCACGCCAGAATCAAGAGGCTGGAAGGTGAAGGGTACATCAAAAAGCAGGTCGCGATCTTGAATCATGAGAAGCTCGGCTTTGATTTGCTGTGCTTTGTTTTTATGAGTACAAATATGCATCAGGCGGAAAAGCTGGAGTCGTTGGAAGAGACCCTCGAAGCAATGGAAGAGGTTTTGGAGTGCCATTGCCTGACAGGAGAGTACGATTATCTGTTAAAAGTGGCCTGCAAAGATCGCAAAGGACTGGAGATGTTTATCAGGGGACTGAATGAGCTGGGAATCACCAAAATCCAGACAAGTCTTGCTTTAAGGGAAATCAAAGACTCGACCGTGCTTCCAATCAGTGGGGAAGCGTGAGATGCAGGGACTTCTTGTGCGGCATAAACCTAAAAAAAGACAGGGAAACCATCTCGCTGTCTTATTTGCATATATGTTAGTCTTCCTTGGACACGGCATTATAATTGAGGATAGGCTTCCTATAATTTTGGAGGCAGTAGGAGCCCCGACTGTCTCTCTTTTACATACTTTTCCTCTCCCTGAGCAACATAAATAGAAAATGGTTGGAAATCAGGAGGCTTCTCAATGAATTTGGATGATGTCATTTTAGCGCGGGAAAAAATGAAGGGAATTGTGCATACGACACCTCTTGATTATTCTAAAACGTTTAGCACTCTTTCTAATAACGAAGTCTTTTTGAAGCTTGAAAACCTGCAAAAGACAGGGTCTTTCAAGGTTAGGGGTTCTTATAATAAACTAATATCCTTGCCTCCTGAAATGCTGCAAAATGGGGTTGTGGCAGCATCAGCGGGGAACCATGCTCAGGGCGTGGCGTATTCGTGCCAGATGCTTGGCATTCGTTGCACAATTGTCATGCCGAAAGGTGCACCTCTCAGCAAGGTACTGGCGACACGGCAATATGGAGCAGAAGTCATACTCGAGGGTGCCGTTTTTGATGAAGCTCTCGCCTTTGCATTGGAGCTTAAAGACAAGGTTGGCGCCACTTTTATACATGCCTTTGATGATGAGGCAGTCATTGCCGGACAAGGCACAGTAGGATTGGAAATACTTGATCAGCTGCCGGATGTCGAAGCGATTGTCTGTCCTGTTGGCGGAGGAGGGCTTATTGCGGGTGTTGCATTGGCGGTGAAGGAGAAAAATCCAGACATTAAGGTTTATGGTGTCCAGACGCTTGCATGCCCGAGCATGAAACAGTCATTAACAGAGAACAAACCTGTTGCTGTTGAAGCCGCCCCAACGATGGCAGATGGAATTGCTGTTCAGAAGCCTGGGCAAAAGACTTTTGAAATCATAAGAAATTATGTTGATGATATTTTCTGTGTGGACGAGATGGAAATAGCGCGAACCATGCTTCTTGTCTTGGAGCGAAATAAGCTGCTCGTTGAGGGATCCGGTGCAAGCTCACTTGCTGCACTGCTTTACGATAAGGTGAAGCTTAGTGGGAAGAAGATTGCCGCTGTTTTAAGCGGGGGAAATGTGGATGTCAATTTTATATCCCGGATCATTGAACGTGGACTGGTTGAATCCGGCAGGTATGCGCAATTTACGATCACTTTAAAAGATAAACCGGGGGAACTTCAAAGAGTGTTGAGCTCCGTCACTGAACTGAATGCCAACATCCAGTCTGTCAATCTTCACCGGGTTGGCAAGCATATCTATCCAGGCTTTGCTCAGCTAGAGTTATCAGTCGAAACGAAGGACCATGAACATATAGAGCAGCTAGAAAAGAAGCTGAGAGGTCAGGGATTTCAGCTGGAGATGGAGGAATAAGTGCGTCCCTACGCTTTCAGGTAAGGAAGATACATCGGAGAGACAATCTCCTAGTCATTAATCATAGTATAATGGACTAACAAGGTTTGTTCTGACTAGCGTTTATTAAGGAGAGGAATAATCGATGGAAGAAAAAATTATCAAATGGGGAATTTTAGGGACAGGTGGCATAGCAAGTGCTTTCGTGAGAGATTTGGCTTTTGCTAAAAATACCGAAAAGCTTGCTGTCGGGTCACGTACGAAAGAGAGCGCGGCAAAGTTCGCAGAAGAGCATGGCGTTTCCCGTGCCTACGGAAGCTACGAGGAATTAGTGCAGGATCCGGATGTTGATGCCATTTATATTGCGACGCCGCACCCTTTCCATAAGGACAATGTATTCTCGTGTCTTCGTGCTGGTAAGGCTGTGCTTTGCGAGAAGCCTTTTACGATCAATAGCGGGGAACTAGAAGAAATCATTCAGTTTGCCAGAGATCAAAAGCTTTTCTTGATGGAGGCGATGTGGACACGTTTCCTGCCTCCGATTGTTAAAGTTAAAGAATGGATTGATAGCGGGGAAATTGGCGAGGTCCTGTTGGTAAAAGCAGATTTTGGTTTCCGGGCATCATGGGATCCTCAGGGGAGGTTGTTTAATCCAGAACTTGGAGGAGGAGCTTTGCTGGATGTAGGGATTTATCCGGTAACATTTGCCTCCATGATATTCGGAACGAAACCGGAGAAGATTGTGAGCACTGCCCATATTGGTAAAACGGGTGTGGACGAACAATTCTCCATTCTCATGTCCTATCCTTCAGGAAAGACTGCTACCCTTAACGGAGCCTTTAGGATTGGGCTAACAAACGACGCTTATATACATGGAACGGAAGGATATATTCGAATTCCATCATTCCATAGTGCAAAGTCAGCATTCTTACATAAGGATGGCGAGGAAGTAGAGTCATTCCATGATGACAGAAAATCTGCTGGTTATGCGTTTGAAATAGAAGAAGTCGGAAGATGCCTGAGTCAAGGTCTCTTAGAAAGCCCTGTCGTTCCGTTGGATGAATCACTAGAAATTATGAAACTGATGGACGAAATCCGCGGGCAGTGGGGACTGAAATATCTCTTTGAGTGATTTTTCAGGAGAAGCACGGGGGACGTTGAACTGCTCCCCGTCAAGTAGACAGTGGAAATAATAAAAACAGCCTAAGCGGCTTTAGCCCTGAATTCTAGGGGGCTAAGGCCGTTTAATCTTTTTTGGTAACGTTCATGATTATAAAAGTATATGTACTCATCAATCGCCGCAGAAAGCTCTTCAAAGGTCTTATATTTCTCCATGTAATATTTCTCGCTTTTCAGTGATCCCCAAAAGGATTCCATTGGACCATTGTCAATACATCTTCCGACTCGGGACATACTTTGAGTCATCTGTGCTTGATCTATTCTTTGTTTAAATCCAAAATGGGTATACTGAAAGCCCCTGTCGCTATGTATAAGTGGGCGGTCACCATTCAGTAGGTAGTAGTACTGATCCAGCGTATCAAATACCAGTTTATTGTTGTTGGAATGTCCAAATACGTAACTAACGATGGCTCCATCATGTAAGTCTTTAATTGCACTCAAATAAGCCTTTTTTGCTTCTCCATACTTGAACTCAGTCACATCAGTTACCCATTTCTCATTTGGACTTTCGGCTTGGAAATTACGGTCTAACACGTTTTCTGCGACGTGTTGAGGGGTTGACTTTTTATATAGCGATTTTTCTTTTTCCGAATAACGCTTTGAATGCCGACAATCTTCATCAGCCTATAGATTCGCTTTTCATTGAAGCTCTTGTTCAACCTTCTATTCAAAGTCATCGTAATCCTGCGGTAGCCGTAGATTCCTTTAACCTCCTCATGGAGAGCCTTCATTTCTTCTACAAGCATCACATTTTGACATTCACGCTTGGAAGGTGTTCGCTTCAGCCATTTATAATATGCAGACCTGGCCAACCCCGCAATTTCACAAAGCATAACGAAAGAGAATCCTTCTTCTTCGTGTAGTTCCTTGATAGCGATATATTTCTCCTCAAGGCGTATCTGGCTTATCTTCGCCTCCTTTCGATCTCCTCTAACTTTTTTAGGAATAAGTTCTCTGCGCGTAATCGCTCATTTTCGCTCGCAAGCCTCTTCATCTCCAATTTCATCTTCTGTTCTGGGGAGAGTTCAACTTCTTCCTTTTTCCTCCCTCGCTTATCCCGAAGGGCTTCTTCGCCGCCATCCTCATACTTTTTAACCCATTGATATGCTTGTTGGTAAGAGACCTTAAAGGTCTCAGCTGCCTTCTGATAATCCTTGCCGTTCTCAAGGCAATAGAGCACAATCTCTTTTCGTTCATTTATGGTAGTGTTTCTTCTAGTCATAGTGTTTGTCCTTCCTTTGGAAGTGTCCTTTAATTCTCTATGACTATTATACTTGTTAATCCATTTCTGGAGGACGCGTCTACATGAGATTTCATACTTTCTGATAACATCATTTTGAGAGTAGTCCCCACTAAGATAGTCCTGTACAGCCGCCAGCTTAAGTTCCTTAGAATACCTCTTCCAGGTAGAAGACTTCTTTAATCCTTCTGCTCCGTATTTTTCATACCTGTAGACCCAATCATAAATTGCATGATCATTTACTTTGTATATAAACTTCAGCTCTGAAATAGAATGGCTACCCTTTTTTAACGCCTCTACAATCTTGATTTTATCTTGGAATGAATATGTCCTTTTTGACATAATAAATACTCCCCTTTAGGTAGACAGATTTTTATTTTTTAATCTGTCTACCTAAAGGGGAGCATATCACGTCCCCCGTGCTTCTCCTATGCTTATGGGATCAGGGATCTTGAGACAATGAGTGCTGACCCATCTCGATCTAGCTTCTGTTTCATATTACAACCCCCGCTCCTTGTTAAGTATTTTTCTTGTTAAAAGCGAAATACCAATACAGATTAAAATAGAAGCTAAGAATCCAATTATTAATTGCGAACTCGGTATCGGTAACGCTGATGCTAATTGTACTGAGTATGCCAGTAAGGTTGCGGTGATAAACTTTGAGACTGAGGCAATCAGCAGAAACTTCTTTGGGGATACTTGCCCTATGCCTGCCCCTACGCATATGATCTCATCTGGAAGGATTGGCACGATGAATAATAGGAACATAATCAATGTTTCATTTTTAGAAACATAATTTTGGTATTTTTCTAGCTGCTCTTCCTTGATGAATTTTGAAATGAATTTCCTTCCCCCATATCTGGCGACAAAAAACATAACAGTTATACCGAGCATTGTTCCAAGGAACGCAATTGCTACAGCAGTTGCAGACCCCAGTACGGCACTTGCACCTGGAACGGTAACAGCTTCAGGGATCGGAAGGAGGATTGGTTGGGCAAAGCTGATAAAAAAGAAAATAAATTTAGCTGTATTTTGCTGCTCTTTTAACAATCCTTCAAACCCGTAGGTATTAGTAAGGACAATCATTTTTGTCATATAAAAGATTGCCAGCACAAGAAGCAAAATTGCTCCCAAATAAAAGATGACCATCCTATTGACCTTCAGAAGGTTTTGATGCTTCGTAACCAGGAAATACCCATCCATTAACAAAACAATAATAAAAGCGCTTAAGTAAAGCCATTTATATACTGGCAGTACAGTCGGCAATAATCCAAACAATAAATATAGTGACAGAACACTGACGGCTATGTGCATGGTCAATTCCATTGCAAGGTTGTGATTTTCTTTATGTGTGAACAATTTTAAATACCCCTTCATCTCATGTAATTATGACTTATGTTCCATTTTAATGAAGGTGAAGACTTTAATCGACGCGCTTAGGATTGAAATTGTGCTAGGACCTGAGGCTTACTACAACCCCCGCTCCTACTTTCTCTCTATCTCTCACCTCCATACTAACTCTGGTATATAGAAAATACTTCCTTTAAAATAAAGAAGATAGAAGTGGAAGTGTGGTGGTTATAGTGTTGAGGCTTTTGCTGATTGAGGATGATGCGTCTTTGTTCCATGAGATTCGGGAGCGTTTGACTCAGTGGTCATATGAGGTGTACGGAGTGACGGATTTTGGGGATGTGATGGGTGATTTTACGAGGGTGAAGCCTGACTTGGTGATCATTGATATCCAGCTGCCGAAGTTTGATGGGTTTCATTGGTGCCGGATGATCCGGTCGCATTCGAATGTCCCGATTATTTTCCTGTCATCACGGGACCATCCTACGGACATGGTCATGTCGATGCAGCTTGGTGCGGATGATTTTGTACAAAAGCCGTTCCACTTTGAGGTGCTGATTGCGAAAATCCATGCGATCCTGCGCCGTGCTTATAATTATAATGCGACTCAGAACCAGTTGAAGACGTGGTGCGGGGCGACGATTGATTATGATAAAAATACGGTTGAAAATGAGATGGGCCGAATTGATTTGACCAAGAATGAAATCTTCATTTTAAAGCTGCTGATCGATCAGAAAAACAAGATTGTCAGCCGTGATGAAGTGATGAACAGCCTTTGGGATGATAAGCGGTTCATCAGCGACAATACGCTGACGGTCAACGTCAATCGGTTGCGGAAAAAGCTGGATGAGATTGGTTTGGGCAGTAAAATTGAAACGAAGATAGGACAGGGATACATGGCCGTTGATGAGGGACATGCCTGATGTTCATTACCTATCTAAAGGAACGGGCAAGCTGGATTCTGTTATTCTTGCTGCTCCAGTTTCTGCTCGTATTCATTGCTTTTTTAGATTCCGCTGTATCAATTGGGTCGGCTCTTTACTATGTTTTTCTGTCAGCTCTAATATTTGTGATTTTTATCCTTATTCGTTACCAGAAAGAAATGAAATTTTATCAGGAACTGGAAGAAGCGGAGAATCTCCTGGATTTTTCAGACAGGGAACACCTCAGTCCGTTTGAAGGGACGGTAGCGGAGAGCATCACCCATCATTTTGAGGCGCTGAAAAAAGCCGTTTCCGAGAATGAGCGGAGGCTGGATCAGGAGAGGGATGAACTGCTTTCCTGGATTCATGAAGTGAAAACACCGCTGACGGCTTTAAGGTTAATGGTTGATCGGCTTGAGGATCAGGCACTGAAAAAGGAAATGACGTATGAATGGCTGCGCATCCATCTTTTATTGGACCAGCAGCTGCATCAGAAACGGATCCCATTCATGGAGAATGACTTGTATATCGAGCAGACCGACCTGGAGAGTGTGATTTTCGGTGAGGTCAAAACCCTGCAGTCGTGGTGCATCCAAAAAGGGATTGGCTTTGATATCGATCTGGAGTGCAACGAAGTAATGACGGATGCGAAATGGCTTGCGTTTATCCTGCGGCAGCTGCTGACGAATGCTGTGAAATACAGTGACGCATCTGATATTCAGATTAGAAGTGCACAAAGGGATGGTCAGATCATCCTCGATATTGCCGATGAGGGAAGAGGGATTGATTCCAGGGATCTGCACCGCATTTTTGAAAAAGGGTTTACGTCCACTGCTTATCACCAGGATCATGCGGCAACCGGAATGGGCTTATACCTGGCAAGGAAAGCAGCGGATTCGCTGAAAATCAGGATTGATGTCATATCCGCACCAGGTGAGGGAAGCACTTTTACCATTACCTTCCCGAAAAGAAATGAATTTGTTCAAATAACAGGCATGTGACAAAAATGTCACATGCCTTTCCCCATTTGTTACCTGAATCGAAGGAAGGTATAGAGCCAGGATTTTATAATGAATGTATCAAAGAAAGGATGTGCGGATATGATTTTACTGGAAGCTGCCAAACTTCATAAAACATATGGGAATAAATTTAATAAACAAGAAGTGTTAAAAGGTCTGGATCTGAAGATTTTGCAAGGGGAGTTCGTGAGCATCATGGGTGCCTCTGGCTCGGGAAAAACGACGCTGCTGAATGTCCTATCCTCGATTGACCGGGTATCCAATGGCTCGATCAAAATTGAAGGGAAAGACATTACCGGGATGAAGGAAAAGCAGCTCGCCGAATTCCGCAAGCAGCATTTGGGCTTCTTGTTCCAGGATTACAATTTGCTCGATACGCTGACGGTGAAGGAAAATATCCTTTTGCCACTCTCGGTCAGCAAGACGCCAAGGAAAGAAGCGAATCAAAGGTTCGAGAAGATTGCCGGTGAACTGGGGATTTTAGAGCTGAAGGATAAGTATCCAAATGAAATTTCCGGCGGGCAAAAGCAGCGGACGTCGGCTGCACGCGCTTTTATCCATGACCCGAGCATCATTTTTGCCGATGAACCGACGGGTGCGCTTGATTCGAAGTCGGCGTCAGACTTGTTGAACAAACTGAGTGATTTGAATCAAAAGCGGCAGGCGACGATCCTGATGGTCACTCATGATCCGGTTGCGGCAAGCTATTGCGGCCGGGTTATTTTTATCAAGGATGGCCTGATTTACACAGAATTGAATAAAGGCGACCAGTCGAGACAGGAATTTTTCAAGGACATCATGAAAACCCAGAGCGTATTGGGCGGTGTGCACCATGAGCGTTAATCAACTCATCCTCCGCAATTTGAAAAAGAATCTGAAAAATTACTACTTGTATGTGTTTGCGCTGATGTTCAGTGTCGCGCTTTATTTCGCATTCGTCACTCTTCAATATGATCCGTCGATGGATGAAGCAAAGGGGTCGATTAAAGGGGCAGCCGCGATCAAGGCTGCATCTGTCCTGCTTGTCGGCATCGTCGCGATTTTTCTGACGTACGCTAATCGAATTTTTATCAAGAGAAGAAGTAAGGAGATCGGATTATTTCAGCTTGTTGGGATGACAAAGGGCAAGATTTTCCGCATCCTGAGTGTCGAGAACTTTCTGCTGTACTACGGTTCCCTGGTGGCAGGCGTATTCCTCGGGTTCTCGGTCTCCAAGCTGATCATGATGATCCTTTTTAGAATCACCCAGGTTGACGGGGTTGCGACGCTTTATTTTTCCAGCACAGCTCTGTGGCAGACTCTGATTGTTTTTTCACTGATCTACGTACTGCTGCTGGTGCTGAACTATATTTTTATAAAAAGGCAAAGCATCCTGTCTTTATTCAGGGTGGTATCAAAAACGGAAGGCCGGGTAAAGAAAATCTCTTTCTGGGAGATGTTGATTGGTGTCCTCGGCATTCTGCTGATTGGGACCGGCTATTTTGTGTCCTCCAAGCTGTTCGAAGGCGATTTCACGTCGATGAACGAACTCTTTTAGGCCATGGTTTTCATTTTAGCTTCAGTCATTTTCGGAACCTATCTTTTTTACAAGGGATCGGTCAGTTTTATTGCCAACGTCATCCGGAAAAAGAAGGATGGTTATTTGAATATCAACGAGGTGCTTTCACTATCCTCAATCATGTTCAGGATGAAGTCGAATGCGCTGCTGTTGACGATTATCACAACAGTATCGGCATTGGCGATCGGATTGTTGTCGCTAAGCTATATCTCCTATTATTCTGCAGAGCAGATTGCGGAAAATAATGTTCCTGATCACTTTGCCTTTGTGAATGAGAACTCTGCTGAGGATTTTATGAAGAATTTGAAGTCGAAGGATATCGATTTTACGGAAAAAAGGATTGAGGTACTTCAGGCGGTCATGAATGCAGAAGACATCATTGGCATGAAAATGGAGGGATACACACAGGACCCGCGGTCCATGGGTGTTTCAGTCATTAGCGAGAAGTCTGAAGGGCAGAGGAAAGTAAGTAAGGACGAAGCCTATATGACAGGCTACAACGATATCATGATGAGATTCATTTCCATGAAGGACTCAGGGCCGATTGAAATCATCGGGAAAAATCACGCCATTCCGCTGCACTATCTTGGAATGGATAAGGAATATCCAGTGTCGCGGTATTTCGGGGGCTCACCGGTAGCCGTGGTGGATGAGACTGTTTTCGAGAAGCTGAAGAAGGATGCGGATCCTACCATTCAAAGAGGTTCTTCATTGTATATCGGAATTAACATTCAAGATGAAAATGACCTGGAGAAAGCGAATGACCTGTTCAATGAAAATAAGTACAATGAAGTGGATGTGAACGAATCCCGCCTCGACAGTGAAAATACCCAAAAGAAACAAATGGGGCTTACGATGTTCATTGTCGGTTTTCTTGGACTGACTTTTCTTGTCACATCAGGTTGCATTCTCTATTTCAAGCAGATGGACCAGACAGAAGATGAAAAACCGAATTATACGATTTTACGAAAACTGGGCTTCACTCAGGGTGACTTGCTGAAAGGAATCCAGGCAAAGCAAGCGTTCAACTTTGGCATCCCGCTAGCGATCGGGCTGCTGCACAGCTACTTCGCCGTCAAATCCGGCTGGTTCTTCTTCGGTACAGAACTATGGTGGTCGATGCTAATCGTCATGGGACTCTACACCGCTTTGTATTCCATTTTCGCTATCCTTTCGGTGGTGCACTCCAAGAAAGTGATCCTTGAATCGCTTTAAATGCCAGCCATGAGCTTAACAAAAAGCACGGGACATACGTACCCTGTGCTTTTTTTGGATTGGAAAAATTATTCTCTTAAGAAACTAGGTTAATTGCGCAATAATACTTAATAATTGCACCAATTCAAGCATTAATTGCGTAAAAACAGCCTGGAATTGCACTGTAAAGATCATTAATTGCACATTTAAACAGTTTTTACCATTTTCCGATGGAGCGTCCCCATGAAACTTTACGGCATTTGATTCGTATATACTAAGGACAAATCGATAAGGGGATTTTATATGGGAAATATACTATTATTTTCAATTTTGGCTGGATTGGCTTCTGCTCTGATTCTTACTCCTTTTTCTAAAGGGGTGGAGAAGGACAGGAAAATGACATCTGCCTTTTTGATCGGTGCAATTGTTCTTTTTACAATAGGGACTTTTGCGTTTTATTATGCGTTTAACTTAGATCGAAATCTTTCGTCTTTGTGGCCGTTCGCGATTGTGATCACGTTTGCTGGAGCGTTTTTTGCGGCTGGCAAGGAAAGAATGATAAAAGGGAGCTTGTTTTTGCTAACTTTGCTTCTGGGCGTGTATTTCATCATCGCTTTTCTTTTTAACGCAGAGGAAAAATATGAGTCTGCGAAAATGACGGAGAAGATGGAAATCCCGACTTTTGATGAAAAAGAAACACCGGCGAGTGTTCCTCCGCATTTTGCGCGCAATAAGATGAAAAAAGCGTTCGGACAGGTCCCAAATACAAGTTATTATGAGCTTGGGAATCTGCAAATCCAGAAGGTCAATGGAGAGTTTGTCTATATTGCTCCAGTTGAATTCTCAGGCTTCTTTAAATGGTGGAATGGTAAGTCCACACCGGGTTATTTTACAATCAGTGCCACGGATTCATCAGCAAATCCAAAATTCAAGAAATCAGACATGGTTTATACACCTTCTTCGTTCTTCAATAGTAATGTAGAACGTCATATCCGTTTGCAGTATCCAGAGGCGATTTTCTACGGAGACACGCAGCTGGAGATCGATGATGAAGGCAAACCTTTTTATATTAGGACCTTCGGTGAGTTCATCTCAGCCCGCAATGGTTTTAATGTGACAGGCGTTGTGGTCGTTGCTCCAGATTCAGGGAAAACAAAGGCGTATGCTTTAAAGGATGTACCTGAATTTATTGACGGTGCTGTTTCACCAGAAGCAGTCAGTCTGCAAAACAGCTATTACGGGAATTACATTCATGGTTATTGGAACAGTGTATTTGGCAAGACAGATATTAAGTTGCCTTCAGATGAAGGAACCGAAGCGCAGGTTAGCCCGATCTTCGATGAAAATGGCGAGATGTATTATTTCACCGATTTTACCAGCCCGAAAGAAGGGGTCGACTCCATGCTCGGGTATGCTTTGACGAACGCAAGAACTGGGAAAGCGACCTTCTATACTGGCAATCTTGAAGAGTCCTATATGGATTCAGAAGGTGCTTTGCAGATTATTGAAAAGAAGTTCATCGAGAAAAAGTGGCATGGTGAAATGCCGATTCTTTACAATTTCTACGGAGAAGCAAGCTGGCTGACACCTGTTTTAGATTCGAATGGCTTCCTGCAGAATTACTTCATCGTATCAGCAGCAAACCCGGAAATTTCGGTGTATGGCAATACGCCTAATGAAGCATTGAAAAAATATAAAACCGCCCTGCAGCATGGCGGCGGGACGGTCGATGGCAGTTCGAAGGCAGAGGAAAAGCAAACGAGCGGAACCGTGTTGCGCGTCTACAAAGAAAAAACAGGTGACTTCACGATCGTTTCCATCCTGCTGGATAACAAAAAGAACTACATCATTTCATCAGAAACGAATCCACTGGCGATTTATGTAAAAGAAGGCGACCAGCTCAATCTAAAATTCATGGATACCGGCGAAACCTTCTTGCCAGTGAAAGAGTTAGTGATTCAAGGATTGGAGTAAAGACAAAAAAAGTGCCTGACCCCGGATTAATATTGCATCTGTGGACAGGCACTTTTTAGTTTTGGATACATAAAGGGATTATGGGGAAATCGAGGACCCAAGAAGTAATTGTGTGAAGGATATTTAAGAGAGGGGCTTAAAAAATCTTACTGCTGTTTTTCATTCAGTATCTCTAAAACATCCTGATGCTGTTTTTGGACATTGGACACATGCTTAATCTCACTTGAAAGCTCTAATTTCGTTTCATCAAGTTTCTTCATTAAACTGCCATAATAAAAAGCAACTTCTTTCCGCATCTCACTCTGTTCTGATTGCAAAGATTGTTGGCCGTTCTCTAAGTTTTCTAAGCGATTATCCATAGTATCAAGACGTTGATCAACATCTTCAAAGCGTTGATTAACAGCTTCAAAGCGTTGATCAACAGCATCGAAACGTGCATCAACAGCATCGAACCGCGCATCAACAGCATTGAAACGTGCATCAACAGAATCGAAACGTGCATCAACAGCATCAAAGCGCTTGTCCATGGAATCCAGACGACTTAAGATTTTATTCAATATACCTTCCATTTCATTTCACCTCTTTGTCTATGAATTAATTATACCCAGTGCAGTAAAATAAGTCATCACAAATGAAAAGTAGTTTTGCTCTCTCAGAACCGCTTTTCCAATCACATTGATTTTATAAAAGCATTCAACTATGTTAGGAAAATTACGGAAACTTATAGTAAAATTGTGCTTAATCTCGTATTCTATATAAGGAAGTCGAAATTCACGTTTTAGGTGGTATTACGTTGCTGAAAGATTTTTTTATCCATGCTAGTTTTGTTATCACATTTTTGTTTATAGGCGGAAGTTTATTTAAAAGCAATCCTAATGTAGATACAACTGTTCAAAAGTTAAAACTTGGTGCATTGGCGGGAATACTAGGGTCTGTGTTAATGGCTTTTAGTATCCAGATTACTCCCGTAATTATGATGGACTTGCGTCATATTGCGATCCTGTTGTCTGCTTTTTATGGCGGGTTCGTTTCTGCTATTTTAGCTGCCACTATCATTAATATAAACAGATTAGTCTTTTTTGATATTAGTACGGAAACATTTCTCGTCACTATGTTGATTATGTTTTCAATCGGAGCTTTTGCCTCACTTGTCGAAAAAAGGTTAAACGGCTCGGGTTTTTTAAAGTGGACCGTGATGGGATTGATTAGCTTACTCACGATCTCAATAGGACTTTTGTATTTAATGGGTTTTACAAATCAAGTGTATCAACTTTTGGTTAACTATTGGGTTATTACAACAATAGCAGGAATGTTGGTGTATTTTTTGACAGGATATATCGTTCAATCCAACCAATTGTTTATGCAGCTGAAAACTCAGTCAGCAACAGACTTCCTTACTGGATTAAATAATGTCCGACAGTTTGATTCTTCATTAAATGAGAGTATAGAAAGTGCCCAGGAGCTTAATGAAAGATTATCCTTGCTTATGATAGATATCGACCACTTCAAAAAGGTCAATGATACGTATGGTCATCAGGCCGGAGATGAAGTGTTAAGGCAATTGGGAGGACTGTTAATCAGCTGCTCACGCCCGAGCGATATTGTCTCGAGAAATGGTGGTGAAGAATTTTCACTGTTATTAAAGAATTGTTCCTATTCTCGAGCGCTGGAAATCGCAGAACGACTCAGGGGGATAGTGGAAAATCATCGATTCTCCTTACCAAATGGCAAGGAAATCAATATCACTATTTCTCTTGGAGCTTCAACCTATCTAGAGACAACCCAATGCTTAGAAGAATTCATCAAACAAGCAGACGACACCTTGTATAAATCCAAACGAACAGGCAGAAATAAAGTATCCGCACTATAGAGAGATGAAAGCACAGGGACGTTGAACCCTGTGCTTTTTTGTTGCTTGCTTAGGAAATAATAAAAATTTATTAAATGTGGATAACTACATGTAGTTTTCTTAATCCAGCTCCAGCGCCTAGCCCCTCGAGACGCTTCGTTCCTGCCAATGAAGTCAAAGAACGACTTCACTGTCAGGCCCTCCAGCGCTTGTCGGGGCTGAACGAGGCGCTTGCGCTTTTTGTTAAAATAAGGAATGACAAGTGGAAAAATCCCAAGCAACTTCAGCTCTATAAGGGTATCGTTCAAGCGGAAAGATATCCTTATGCAATCAACTTCTCCTCTATAAGGGTACCGTTCAAGCGGAAAGATATCCTTATGCAAGCAACTCCCCCTCCATAAGGGTATCGTTCAAGCGGAAAGATATCCTTATGCAAGCAACTCCCCCTCCATAAGGGTACCGTTCAAGCGGAAAGATATCCTTATGCAATCAACTTCTCCTCTATAAGGGTACCGTTCAAGCGGAAAGATATCCTTATGCAATCAACTTCTCCTCTATAAGGGTACCGTTCAAGCGGAAAGATATCCTTATGCAAGCAACTCCCCCTCCATAAGGGTACCGTTCAAGCGGAAAGATATCCTTATGCAATCAACTGCCCCTCCATAAGGGTACCGTTCAAGCGGAAAGATATCCTTATGCAAGCAACTGCCCCTCCATAAGGGTACCAATCACTCCAAAAAGCTAAAAGACATCTAGCATAATAGGGAATTAAATGTAAAATAGTAGTAGAGATGACGTGTCCACAGGGGGGAACAATTATGGTCCCAGAAATGGAATCTATTACGATGGTCACTATACAGGAAAAAGGGATCGATTCTGTCGTTGACTGGTTTGATCGGCATAAGCAATCCTTTTATGCACTGGGTTGGTTTTATCTTCACAACCAGCAGCAAATGGAAGAGTTATTTTACCGGTCGATTATAAAAGTGCATAAGGAATTGTCTCATTATAAAAGGGATACCTCATTCGAATTATGGGTTACCTCGGTTTTCATCGACAATTGCAGGGAGCTTTCTCAGGAAAAAGGTAGACAAGCGCAGGAGGAAATGACACCACATAAAAATTTATTTAAAGCACTCAATCAACTTGAGGATAATGAAAAGGAAGCGATGATCCTTACATATGGAGCAGGTTTTTCCCAAGAGGACGCTGCACATATTCTGCGAGTTTCTGTGGGGAAGTTGAAGGAGTTTTTGTTTTCTGGAGTAATGTCGGTAAGAAAACAACTCGACGGTGCGAATTATAACGGCTGTAACGAATTTCAGAATAGCTATATTGATTATTTACAAAAAACGATGGAACGGCCGAAAAAAATAGAGTTCGAGATGCATATCTACAATTGCCGGGAATGTCAGGAGGATTTGGCTGCCTTTCAGGATGTCACATTTATGCTGAATCATGCGGAGTGGATGAGTGATTTGCCAGTGCATGAGCATCTTATCGAGAACATTAAAGAGCGGCTGACAGAAAAGGAGAGAGCCTGGCAGAAAAAGAGGAAAAAGATTAAGAGAATGGCCCTTATTTTCGCAAGTGTTTTTGCTTTTGTGATCGGCCTCGGTTTCTTTACTGGTGTTTTTGCCAATGTCTATTATGCTTGGACCGAAGAGGATGAGCAATTACGCACCTTCCTGCAAAATGACCTGGGACAAAGGCTGAACCTCGAAGCGGAAAGCTATGGTGTGAACATCAAAATCAGGGGCGTGGTTGCGGATGATTATCAGACGCTAGTTTTCTATGAAATCGAAGATACAAATGAGGATAAACAATATGTCATGTTTTTGGAAGACGGTGTTTTTATAGAAAACGAGAATGACCTCATGAAACACGAAACATATCCACGTTATTATCCTCCAGACCTAAAAGCGAAGATGAACAAAAAGGAAAAGAATGTGTATTACGGAGTGATTGGGTTGCGTCCGATCGAGGAAAATAGCGGTGTTCTTAAACTGAATATTACAAGGCTTCAGGAGCTGGCTCTTGATGGGCAGGAGGCAAGTTGGGGTTTTGGTTATAGGAGCAATGGCTTGAAGACAGGTGATTGGAAATTTGAAGTCCCGGTAACTAAGCAACCTTCCGTCATATATGAATTAAATGAACAAGCTAAAATTGAAGGCGTCCCCATTCTCCTGGATAAATTGATTGTGGCGCCAACAGCGACGCTTTTGGAATATGGGCTTCCTATGGGAGAGATCGAAAAGAGAATCGATCGGATTCAATTTGGCCATTTAGAAGTGAACAATGTAAAAATGAAACCGGACCATTTTGGCGGTTTTAACTATTTACAGCCTGAAGCCAATTGGCATAAATACCAAATGTATTATGATCCGTTATTTGAAGAAGAACCGAAAGACATTACTGTTCAGTTCGAATCAGCCTATTTTTCATTCGATGACAAAAAAAAGTATCGAACTCGATCTAAACCAGTCATTTCCTCAGACGTTTGAATATGCAGGAAGTACCATCAGCATTGATAAAGTAGAAGTTGGCCAGCCCACAATCGTTGTCATCAGCAATCATGAAGTTGAAAACCGGGCATTCGAAACACTGCACCTTAATGTTGTCGGTGAAGATGAGTATGAACCAATTTCCATGGGGATGGACCAAGAGGGAGTGATCGTGGATAAGAATGGGGTTCAATACGATATGAAATCACCCACATTCAATTATGATAAGATTGAACAGCCACGCCATTTTGTTACTGTGGAGACCTTGATGTTAGATGGAAACAAAGTCATCCCTAAAAGACTGGATCTTTACGGGTATAGCTCAATGAAATACTTGGATGATGTGGTGAAGATTTCGCTGGATTGATACGCGGTAATGGACAGCTAGCTTTTATCAAAAAAAAAATGTTCCTTTTTTTACAGGGAGGCCAAAATATGAAGCTATTTATTCAAGCAGCAATTGGTTCGATTGCCATTCATGTAATCTATTTTGTTGGCATTCTGCTGATCGGCTACATGAAAACGATGAATTATACACCAGATATCGAAGGTTCATGGGAAAGTGTTGGTACGCTTCAGAATGAGGTGGCATTCGGCATGACGAGTTCTCCGTTATTCTTCCTTTTTACCTTTATTGGAGTAACATTGTTTTGCCAAGTGGTGATCGTTTTATATAGAAAAGTTAAAGGAGCATAGGGATAAAATGTCCTGTGCTCCTTTAATCTGTCTTCACTTCTTGCCTATATGCTTCAAGGCTTCTCTTCGGCTTAAGTTTGAAAGAGGAAGTTTGTCCGTAATCTCAAGGACTTTCTCTGGATTTTGCTTGGCATATTCTCTTAATGCCCAGCCGATTGCTTTGTTGATAAAAAACTCGTCAGTATGGCAGTTTCTTGAAATAATATCCTCGAGCATGGCCACATCCGTTCTTTCTTTATAACCTAACTGGAATAAAATACAGGAGCGGATCAGCCAGATGTTATCCGAGGCGATCCATCTGTCGATAATTTGCTGCCTGTGCTCCGGGAATCTTTCGAGATAGTAGCCAAAGTGCTTTTTCGCTATATGATCGATGGTGTCCCACCAGGGCTTGGTCGTGATGATGTGTTCCAGAAGCTGTAGATCATCCTCTGTGAACTGTTTCTTCATTAAGTCTAACAAATAAAGCCCGCTAGTCTGCATTTCCCGTTCTTCCAGCTCCCAGAGGGAAGTAATGATCATCTGTAAATCTTCCTTTGCAGGCAGGCCATAGGTCTTCACATGCTGCTTGAAAACTTCCTTCATCTGCGGTGCCCTCAAGCCAATAAATTCAAATTGGTTCCGCATGTAATTAGCTAGCCTAACTGCTTCCTCGCTATTCCGGTGCTGCAACGCTTCCTCATATAATACTGCTACATAATGGTTCATCAGACATTCCTCACTATTCCAATTGAATTGCATTCTAAAAACTAAGAATCCTCTCCCCATATCATTGTACTTCGCCAATTCCTTTTTACGCTCTTTTAAAAGAAGGCCGGTATTTACATTCTATCTCATGAAAAAAAATTTCCGTTTTTGTTTCAGGCTAGGTAATAGTTTGTTAATAATTTGGTCATAACTTGAGGTTAATCTTTTGCTTGTACCCAATTTGCCCAAAGGAGAGAAACCATGAATTTTATTAAACGATCATTTTTAAGTGTGAAAGCGAGGAAAGGGAAAAGTCTGCTCCAGGTTTTTGTGTTTTCAGTGATTTGCGTTCTTGTCCTGGCAGGTCTGTCAATCCAGACTGCAGCTAAGAAATCGAGCGAACTTGCGCGACAAAAGCTTGGAGCGGATGTCACGCTGCAGGTCGATATGGAAAAAATGCGCGAGAAGATGCAGGCCCAGCAATCAACCGGTGAACGCCGTAGATTCCAGCCCACTCCGATTCCGGTAGGAACAGCAGAAGAACTGACCTCATACGAACAAATTAAAGGCTATAACTTCTACTCTTCAACCACAGCTTTAGCATCCAATTTTGAACCCATTACAAACGAAGAGACTGAAACAACCGAAAATAGCACCGACTCCGCAGCCGCAGGTGGTGGAGGAAGGATGTCTGGAGGGAAGGCTCAAGGCGACATCAGCCTTCAAGGTGTGACCTTCACCGATTCTACGGCAGAATTCATGGATGGCACGGCCTCTATAGTTGATGGAGAACATATTTCAGAAGAGGATCATGGGAAAAATGTCACCCTCATTGAACAAACTCTTGCTGAAGAAAATCAATTGAAGGTAGGCGACACCATTTCCATCACCAATCCAAGGGATGAATCGGCCGTCATGGAGCTCCAAATCAAAGGTATCTATAAAACGTCATCCATTGGTGCTGACCAAGGAATGGATATCACCGCCATGATTCCTTATAACAAGCTGTACGTTCCGTTTACAGCATCTGCAGCACTAAAAGGCAGTGAGTACGAGGGAACGATTGACAGCGCGATTTATTATATTGACAATCCAGCCGACATGGAAAGCTTTGTAGCTCAGGCGAGGGAAAAAAGCAGCATAGATTTTGAAACTTTTAAACTCGAGGCGGATGACCAGCTTTATCAGCAAATGGTCGGTCCAATAGAGAATGTCGCAAGCTTTTCGAATAATATCGTTTATCTAGTCTCGATAGCGGGTGCAATTATTTTGGGCTTGATCGTCATGATGTCAATCCGCGAACGGAAATATGAGATGGGTGTTCTGTTGGCGATTGGAGAACGGCGCTGGAAGCTTGCTGGACAGTTTATCGTTGAAATCCTTCTTGTTGCGGCCATTTCCCTCGGGATTGCCACTGTCAGCGGAAATGAGGTTGCCAAACAGGTAAGTGAACAGCTTTTAAAACAAGAGTTGCAGTCAGCTGAGCAAGCCACTGCACCAGAATCATTCCGGGGCCGCGGCAACGGTTTTAGTGGCGGTATTCCGGGCATGCCAAATGGACAAACAGTTCAAGCAGAAACGATTGAGGAACTCGATGTCAGTGTGACAGCGGATGACTTGACCTTGCTGGCATTGATTGGCATGCTGATTGCGATTATTTCTGCGGTACTGCCATCGTTAACGGTCCTGCGTCTGCAGCCAAAAACAATCTTGAGCAGACAGGATTAACTATTTGAGGAGGGACTAAAAAATGAGCGCATTATTGGAATTTCAAAATATCAGCTATTGGTATAAACACGAAAATAAGAAGCAGGAAATCCTTAAAAATATTGATGTCGGCTTTAACAGGGGGACTTTTTACACGATTACCGGTCCATCAGGTTCTGGCAAGACGACATTCCTCGCCGTTGCTAGCGCTTTGGATGTTCAAAAGGAAGGTGCTGTATTGTATGAAGGAAAGGATATTAAAAAAATCGGACTCACCAAATTCCGCAACAAGTATGTCTCCATCGTCTTTCAATCATACAATCTGTTGCCTTATATGACCGCTTTGCAAAATGTGACGACCGCAATGGAGATTACCGGAGCCAAACATAAAAATAAAAAGGAATTTGCCTTGAGTATGCTTGAACGGGTGGGAATATCGGCACAGCAAGCGCATCAGAAGGTTTTAACCTTAAGCGGGGTCCAGCAACAGCGGGTTTCCATCGCCCGAGCCCTTTGCTGCGACACAGACTTGATCGTAGCAGATGAACCAACCGGCAATCTAGATGAAAACACAGCGCGGGAAATCGTGAATCTGCTAAAGGAATTAGCGCATAATGAAGGAAAATGTGTCATCGTAGTAACCCATGATCAAAACATTGCAAGTTCGTCCGATATAACAGTCAAACTGTCAAAAGGAAGCATCACCATCACTTCAAAGAAAACGGAAGTATAAGAAACTTAGGGAGCATAGGACGTATCCTTTGCTTCCTTTTCTTTATAGAATCATATATTGGCATACAGCTACTGAAAAGAAGGTTTTTTATTAATAGAGTCGAAATTAATGTTATAACTATTGGTCTTATATAGGATGCACTACGGATTAAGGGGACAGAGGATGTTGAAGAAGGTAGATAAATCTTTTTTAGGCTGGGGCATTTCTTTGGTGATTTTTCTGGTTATTATGGTTGTGGACCAAACGGTGTATGTTGGTGTTTAGCCATCGACGCTGCCAATTATTCTTCTCGTCACACATGCCCTTTATTTTAAAGAGGATGTAAAGGGGAAAAGGAGAGTGCCATATTGGATCTTTTTAATACTGTTTTTAACGATTCTATATTTCTCTATTCCTCGATTCACCTATAACCAGGCGAAGGAAATCGTCGAGGAGAAATATGAAATTATAAACGAAAAAAAGCAGGTCATACCTGTGATGGATCCCGGATTTCATCCCTTCGCATATTCACAATTTTATTCCTTTAATGTTAAAACAAAGGATGCAGAGCAGCGGGTCATGGTGAACCCGGACACGGGAGAGGTCATCGTCCTGCGATAATTCAGCTAAAGAAAAAAACACTCAAAGTGGTTTATTAATCGCGCATGGAGCCGGCCTATCTGGTAGTCATTGGACCTTGCCCAGCAGCCACATCTTTTTGGATTTGTTGTTTTACTTTTTCTGCATCTGTCCCCGAATAACCGTGTTGCATAACAGAATCATTATTTCCTTTTGACTTTGGAATCCTTCGGCATAGTAATCCTCCTTTGGATTTATTTTTTTGGCTTTGTTAAAGTCCAATGTTGTTTTAAAGCCCTGTTGATTGTAGTAGAAGGCGCGTAGACTCCTCCGAAAATGCTAACGCATTTTCATCGTGCGTGGGCAAATTCGAGGGAGCTTCTCAATGTCCTGCGGGATGAGCAAGTCATGGGGAGACCCCGCAGGCGCTTGCGCCGAGGAGTCTCCCCTACTGCCCGCGGAAAGCGAAGCGCCTGGGACGAAAATCAACAGTCTAGTTTAACAGAACCATTTTTTAAAAAAATTAACAATTTTATCTATTATTTGTAAACAAGTTCTATATAATGTATTTAGGTATAAGCACTGCAAATTCATGGTGCTTGATCTATTCGTTAAATATGGAGGAGAGAGATGATGTCTAATGAGCATGAGGTGTCATTGGATAAAGCTTTAGAAAGAAAGCCAAAAGTGAAAGTGGAAAGGAAAGAAGGGGAACCTACTGCAGCATTCAAGGGAGCTTCATGGGGAGCTCTTATAGTTGGTGTTTCCGCTTATCTGATTGGTTTGTTCAACGCAGCGATGGAACTGAATGAAAAAGGCTATTATTTTGCCGTATTGGTATTCGGTCTCTATGCAGCGGTATCTCTGCAAAAAGCAGTGAGAGACAGGGAGGAAGACGTACCGGTTACGAATATTTATTACGGAATCAGTTGGTTTGCGCTCATCGTATCTATTTCATTGATGGCGATCGGTCTATACAATGCCGGAAGTATTATCTTAAGTGAAAAGGGCTTCTATGGTATGTCCTTTATACTTAGTATCTTTGCAGCGATAACCGTTCAGAAGAATATTAGAGATACACAGCGAGCAAAAGAAAGAGATTGAGACGCGGGTCATAGTAGGATATATGCACGTACGCTATAAAGTCACTGATTAGTGAATGACACAGGGACGGTTCCATTAGAGGAATCGTCCCTGCTCTTTCTTACAAACGACCTTCAATGGCCTTCATGATATCGTACGCCCCACTTGATTTATTGGAGCAAACGACCGCTATTGTTTGGGAAGCTGGATAATAGGCAGAGTGAAAGCTGACTCCTGGGTCATAGCCCATGACATGGTATTTGTAAATTTGCTGATCCTGCTTTTTAATCCAGATTCCGTATCCGAAATAATTTTCTTCATCCTCTTGCGCATGGGGAGTGAATAGTTTGTTCAAGATCTCCTCATTTAACAAAAGTCGACCAAAAAGCGCCTTCCACAGTTTGGTCATGTCCTCAACGGTAACGTACGCGCCTCCGTCCGAACCGCCTTTTACCGGCAAGGAGTAGATGTTGGTTTTCCAGCTCCCTTCAGGCAGGTCGATATAGCCTAAAGCGGTGTTTGATGGCAGGGCGTCAAAGGAGAAGTAGCCAGAGTCACTCATTCCCGCTACTTCAAAGATATTTTTCTGAACATATTCAGTGAATTCCATCCCTGAGGCTTGCTCCACAATCAGTCCAAGCACAATGTAGCCTGCGTTATTGTAGTGAACCGATTCCCCCGGAGTGGATTTCATCTGTTCATTCTGGAACATTGGGAGGAAATCCTGAGCACTCCTGATATGATACATGGGACTCTGCATCCATAACTCTTCAAAATCATTCATGACATCCTCGTCAAAGTAATCAGGAATCCCGGAAGTATGCGTCAGCAAATGATGGATGGTGATTTCTTCACTGAAATTAGGAAACTCTATATCGAGACAATCTTTCAATCTTGTATCAAAGGTTAGCCTCTCTTCCTCCACCAGCTGACAAATGGCGATCGCCGTGAAAAGCTTACAGCCAGAAGCGATTCCGAAACGAGTTTCCTGGTTGTTTTTTAATCGGTCAGACCGATTGGCATAGCCAAAGCTTGCCGTTTCAACAAGGCCGTCCCCATTCTGAAACATGACCGTTCCTGAAAAATCAATCTTGGACGAAAGCTCTTGAAGGGATGTCTCCAAGTTATTCATATCAATTTCCCCCTAACTTTATCTACTTAAGGGTAACACTTAATATTATTAAAATGTTGTAAAATATGACAAAAATGAAAGGATTTAAAATGCTGTTTCGTAGGATTACCAGAAAAATAAAGAATAGAACGAGTAGCTAGTAACAGGGATGATCCTCCCGTGCTCTATTAAAATTGAATCAAAGTAGGGAAAATTTGCCCTTGTAACTAAATGAAGCCCTATGCTTCATTTTCGTTCTCATGTTTTTCTTTTTTTCTCCAATTTTTAGGGTTAAAGTACTTTCTGATTTTACCTGCCACTTCCTTTCCGACCATAATTGCTCCAAGCCAGAAGGTAACTTCAGCAAGTACCAGGAAGCTTGTGATACTGATGACCTTCGTCTTGCTGGATAGCGGAAGAAAAGGAATGCCAAGTGGTGTCACCCATATTATGAAGGATGAAATAATAAGAAACATACCGATTTTATATAATAAAGGCTTTTTTACTGCTGGTGTGGTTTGCATCCTAACCCCCGGATAGAGTTTATTTTGATTTTAACACAGAGGCTCGAATTAGCAGAGCCGAGAATGAAAAGCAGCATATCGTTCTTTTACATTGCTTGTTGACAGAATGGCCAGGAATGAATTATATTGTATTTAATTATTTGAATAGTTCTCCTAAAGGGGAGTAGCTTTTACAACAAAGTCGTCATTTCGGAGGTCACGTATCTCCCGGCTTTGTTGGCAACGCCTGACGTTGTTAGCAAGACCTTTACCTTTTTGGTAAAGGTCTTTTTATGTTTTTAAAGACCTTTACCATGTCTGGTAAAGGTCTTTTTATATATTCAGACCCGCCGCAGACGAATTGGGACTTTCAATAATATCAAACGATTGAAAAGGAGCTGATCAATTGAAAAAGAAAAAGGTGTCTTTTGAGGAATTGCTGAAAGAGAACAGGCGTGAGCTTTTGGAGAATCAGAAGCTGCTTGAAAAAATCGACGAGCGGATTGAAGCAAGACGCATGGGAGCTGAAAACGGAAACGCATCTTAATTTTAAAGGGGGAATAGTGATTGGAACTGTCGATTTTATTTGAATACGGTTGGGTATTGCTGCTATTAATTGCTCTTGAAGGGTTGCTCGCAGCTGATAATGCATTGGTATTGGCGATTATGGTAAAGCATCTCCCGGAGGAAGAGCGGAAAAAGGCACTCTTTTATGGTTTGGCAGGCGCATTTGTTTTTCGCTTTGCTTCACTATTCATCATTTCTTTCTTGGTCGATGTCTGGCAGGTCCAGGCAATCGGAGCATTATATCTGCTGTTCATTGCAATTAATCATATCGTCAGGAAGCTCTATTTTAAAAAGGTCGAAGACGAAAATAACACTGCAGAGAAAAGGAAGTCTGGTTTCTGGGCAACTGTTTTCAAGGTAGAGTTGGCAGATATCGCTTTTGCGGTTGACTCGATTCTGGCAGCTGTGGCACTTGCAATGACTCTGCCGAACACAAACCTTCCGGAAATCGGCGGGATGGATGGCGGCAAGTTCCTGGTCATTTTTGCCGGCGGATTAATTGGTTTGATCATCATGCGTTTTGCTGCCAACCTGTTTGTGAAATTACTTCAATCAAGGCCAGGTCTCGAAATCGCCGCTTTTGCGATTGTGGGCTGGGTAGGAGTCAAGCTGGCTGTGCTCACATTGGGGCATAAGGATATTGGAATCATCTCCTACGAATTTGCCCATTCTGTAGAATGGAAACTGTTCTTCTACACAGTGCTCGTCGGCATTGCAGCAGCTGGCTGGTTCATGTCGAAGGAAAAAGAACAAGCACAGACTGCGGAAAAACATACGATGGATGTGCAATAAGTAAGTCATTTATTCAATAGAGGATCATAAAAAACATCGGCTTTCTTTTACCAAAAGGAATGAATTGGTTACTTGGAGTATTTCTTGTTGATGTCGGGATGCTCCCATTGGCTATGGTTTGGAAATCTTTGATACAATCAAAGTAACGAAGAATTTGGAGGTTGATCCCTTTTGGGAATAGAGATAGTGGTGTTATTGGTTTTAATTGTATTGAATGCTTTTTTTGCTGCATCAGAGATTGCGTTAATTTCGTTGAATGATAATAAAATAAAATTGATGGCAGCCAGCGGAAATAAAAAAGCGAAAATGCTTCATAATTTAACCGCGGAACCAAGCAGGTTTTTGGCGACCATCCAGATTGGCATTACTCTGGCGGGATTCCTTGCGAGTGCGTTCGCAGCTGAAAGCTTTGCAGGCAGGATGGCAGTATTCCTGAACGATATGGGCGTCCCGCTTTCACAGGGGATGCTGGAATTGATTTCTGTCATCACGATTACGCTGGTGCTGTCTTATTTTACACTCGTGCTGGGAGAATTAGTCCCCAAGCGGCTTGCGCTTCAGAAAGCGGAACCGATTGCGATGTTTGCGGCTGCTCCTTTGACGGTGTTGTCCAAAATCTCCTCTCCATTCGTTAAGCTGTTAACGTTATCCACGAATGGAATTGTTCGACTGTTCGGGGTCGACCCGAATGCGGAGAGCGAACACGTGACAGAGGAAGAAATCCGCATGATGGTAGACGTCGGCAGGGAAAAAGGGACTATACAGGATTCAGAAAAGGTTATGATCAACAATATTTTTGAATTCGATAATAAAACGGTCTCTGATATCATGACCCATAGGACCAATATTGCCGCCCTTTCAGCTGATGCCAGCTTGAAAGAGATAGTGAAAGTTGTCAATCAGGAAAAGTACACCAGGATGCCAGTTTACAATGGAGACATGGATCATATCATTGGTATTCTTCATACGAAGGATTTAATCCCGTTCATTGATGGTCTGGATCCAGATGAGTATAATCTAAGAGGCATGCTGCGGGAACCAAGCTTTGTCCTGGAATCCATGAGGCTCGATCAATTGTTCAGAGATATGCAGAAGAGCAATATTCATATGGCGATTGTCATTGATGAATACGGCGGGACCGATGGGATTGTGACCATTGAGGATCTGATTGAGGAAATCGTCGGCAATATTTTTGATGAGTATGATGAACCGGAACTGGACGTCGACGAAATCGAACAAATAGATCAAAACCACTTTATCATGGCTGGCACCCTTAATTTGTATGAGGTAGAGAATAGACTCAAGGCAGAACTCCCAAGAGCAGAATATGATACGTTAAGCGGTTTTATCCTTGGTCAGCTTGGATATATTCCCGGTCCGAACGAACAGCCTGAGGTTGAATATGAGGGAATAGTGTTCACAGTTGCCGAAATGAATGACAGAAGGATCGCCCGTGTCAATGTGAGTATGAAAGATACAGCCTCAGTAACAGAATAAAATCATATGTCCGTCTTAATTAAGAAGGATCTTTCGTTTTTTAAAATGAGAGACCTTCTTTTTTTGTGGTTAAGGAATTTATAAAATTCCTAAGTTGTGGATAACTCCATTAAGTTTTCTTAATCCAGCTTCAGCGCCTAGCCCCTCGAGTCGCTTGTCTAGCTGCGGCTCCTAACTCCTCGAGACGCTTCGGTCCTGCCAATGAAGTCAAAGAACGACTTCACTGTCAGGCCCTCCAGCGCTTGTCGGAGTTGGGCAGTCGCCTACGCTTTTCGAATTGTCTAGTGTCGCCTCCTAGAAACTCCGAAACTTCAACTCCGCCGGCAGAAGCAAAAAGCGCTTCTTTGTCGGAGTCTCCAGTTTCTGCGTTTCTGGACAGTCGGCTATACTTTTCGATTTCGGTCCGCTCAGGTGAAGTCAAAGAACGACTTCACCGGTCGGCCCTCCAGCGCTTGTCAGGGCTGAACGAGGCGCTTGCGCTTTTTGTTCTTTTACAAGAGAATAGCCGTACCTTTTCGACAGAAATTGTTCATAAGGAATTCACATTATCTACCATTTCCGGTTGATAAAATGAAAGGAAGGAGGGCTCTTTATGAAGGTATCTTTGAGAATTGTAGGCCTGATCATTTTAGGTATTTGCATTTTTTTATTCTGGAGCACCTCGAACAATAGTCTTGCCAGTACCATTGATGAAAAGGCGGATGAGGTTCAACTGAATGGCACGGTCCTTGTCGCGAAAGGTGGCGCGGTTTTGTTCCAGAAGGCTTATGGCTTTGAAAATAAAGAATATAATCTTTTAAACACCATCGAGACTGCATTTCCGATCGGCTCCATCACGAAATCATTTACAGCCACCAGCATCCTCCAGCTTGAAGAAACAGGACAACTCTCCACAAACCAGTACATAAGTGATTTTATTGAAGATTTTCCTCACGGTAATGACATCATCATCCACCATTTACTCACCCACAGCTCGGGCATCCCTGAATTTTTAAAAGTGGTCAAAAACGAGCAGGCATACGAGCCCATTCAGATAATCACCGAGATGAAGAAGGAAGAATTGATGCAGCTGCCAGGCGAGGGGTTTTCCTACTCAAACACCAATTATCTGATTTTAGCTAACATCATTGAGAAAGTGACAGGGCAACCGTATCAGAATTATATTAAAGAGCATATTTTCGAAAAAGCCGATATGAAAAGCAGCGGATTCTTGGACGATGGATTAACGGAATATGCTGAAGGCTACGAAAATATGAAAAAACCATCGCGAACGATTGATGACAGTTTGAAGTTTGGTGCTGGCGATATTGTCAGTACGGCCGGCGACATGCTGAAGTATCACCGAGCGATTCAGGACGGTACATTGTTGAGTGAAAAGGCAACCGTGAAAATGCAGACAGGCTATGTAGATAGCGCTCCTTTGGGGATTGTAAAGTATGGGTACGGCTGGCAGGTTTTTGACAATAAAATCAGTTTTGATAAAAAAATGGTCATGCATTCAGGTGGCCTGCCAGGACATAAAGCCGAGTTCACTCGTTATATTGATGACGACGTCACGATTATTATTTTGACGAATAACCAAGACAAAACAAAGCTGCGGGCCATTTCCGCAGAGATTGCCGCATTCTTATTTGGTAAAAGGTTTTATAACTGGCAGAAGTTTATTTAAGCCAAGGTTGAACTAGGAGGAATGAACATGGAGATCATAAAGGCGGCGGAAATCCTGATTGAAAAAATCAAGAAGGATTATCGCGATGATGTAGCTTGTGTTGTCATCATGGGGTCGTATATTTACGGGGATTCGCACAGCCGGTCTGATTTGGATCTTTATTTTATACCGAAGACCGAGCGGGGGGGTTCAGCTCGGGAAGGTTTTTATCATCGATGGAATTGGCTTTGATTATTGGCCGATATCTTGGGACAGGCTTGAACGGATGGCCAATCATGATGAAAGGCTCACGTCCATCATTACAGAAGGAAGAGTTATTTATTATAGCAGTGAAAAGGATTTGAAAAGGTTCGAACAACTGAAGGAAAAGGCATTGGATGTCAGCGATGGCAAAATCTTTTTAGGTAAAGCACAAGAACAGGTGAATGAAGCAAAGCGGACATATTTTGATCTTGCCCATGCTGGTACGCTGGCTGAAGTAAGGTTCCATGCGATGACAATCATTTTTTCCTTAACATATGGCATTGCGCTTTTGAATCGGACTTCCATCAAACGCGGACGTGCAAAGCTGAAACAAGAGATACTGGAGATGCGGCTTGTACCGAAAGATTTCGCAAACCTGTACGATACTGTTTTTTTCAGCAATGACCCAACGGAAATAAAAAAGGTTTTTATGCAGCTGATCCGAAATACAGATGAATTGATTGCACGGGAGCGGGAGACAGAAACGTATTCGCTAGCTGAAAAAATGACTGGTTATTATGAGGAACTGATCAACTCTTACAATAAGATTGAGCATGCCTTTGAGATTGGCGATTACTATACACCTTTGTTTGCGGCCGTTGAACTGACCCTCGAATTGGACGGGGCTTTTACAGGAACAGGATTTTCCGTGGATAGCCTGCCAGATATCGTTGCAGAATACGATCCGCAACTTACCGACAAATTCATGGAAACAGTAAAACAACACCAGAGCAAGCTCGTTCAGCTTCTCAATGATAAAGGCGTCGAGATTACCGAATTTCGAGACTTTGAGGGATTGCGAAAGTTTATGGAAAAGGTTTAGTGGGGAGATTTATAATAGCCAATATTTGATGGAAGGGGATTAACAGAAGCGTAGGGACGCTACCCCACGCTTCTAATCTTATTCGTAAATATAGCTGATAACTTCCAATGCCTGTTCAACGGTTTCTACCGTTACATTTGCTTTATTGGAGAGCTCTTTCAAAGGATGAATCAAGGATTCTGGCCTGACGATAATCGTTGGTTTGTTCATCGTGATGGCTGCGCTTGCATCCATCGCCGTGTTCCATTGTTTGTATTTTTCGCCGAACAGGGCGATGACGATATCCGATTTTTGCATTAAAACCTGTGTCCTGAAGTTGTTTATATCCGATGCAGCGTCGTCCTTATACACATTGCCTGGCTGCTCTCCGAGGATGTCCTCGCCAATATTGTCCGAGCGGTCATGGTCTGTCTGCGGTCCGACGAAGACCAAAGGCAAGTTCATTGCCTTCGCTTTTTTTGCCACCTGATCTCGCCAATCATCATGAATCTGGCCTACTAAATAAACCGTTAATTCCATCGTAACACCCTCCAATTGAATATATTCTTATTCAATCATATTAAACTTTACTGATAATTCAAAGGAATTAGGATGAGGAGATAATGGGAAAAGTAATTCGGTAATAGTGAGATACAGAAATTCATCCGCCCCAACTTGGTGGCTTATTGCGATTACGGTCACATAAACAGGTAATATGTGCCCCAACTTGGAGGAATTGCGGGAGTACGGTCACATAACCAGGTTATATGTGCCCCAACTTGGAGGAATTGCGGGAGTACGGTCACATAAACAGGTAATATGTGCCCCAACTTGGAGGAATTGCGGGAGTACGGTCACATAAACAGGTAATATGTGCCCCAACTTGGAGGAATTGCGGGAGTACGGTCACATAACCAGGTTATATGTGCCACAACTTGATAGATTTGCGGGTCTACGATCACGAGACCTAAAGCATGGGGACGTATCTGTCTTGTATGAAGCAAAGAAATAAGAAGAGGGACGTAACCAGGTACGTACCTCTGATTTGCAACTACTTGAAAAAGATACAAAGAGGTACGTCACTAATTCTTCTTTCAATGTTGAGGAAAACTCTCAGAAACCTTTTTTTCGCTCGTAAGGAAGACGCTTCTGCGGAGTGATTTGCAGCGTTTTTTGATGCGGGCTGCTTCTAGGCTGATATCTTCTATTGTATTGTACTGTTTGTGTGTGTTTTGGATCACGGCGATGGATAATCCGACAAGCGGAATGTTTTCCAGAACACCCATTCGGCTGATTCCATGTATGTATCCTTGCTCAAGTTCTTCTTCGGTGTAAAATTGATGGGTGAACTGTTCGAATCTGTTTATGAGAGACTGGCAAATGATCTTGAATTCATGATGGGGAAGAATGGCAATGAAATCATCCCCGCCGATATGTCCAATGAAAGATTCAAAGGTTGAGCCTCTCAGAAGCACTGTTTCTTTGAGGATTGTCGCCGTATATTGGATCACTTCGTCGCCAAGCTTGAACCCAAATGTATCATTGAACGCCTTGAATAGATTGATGTCTATATATAGAATGGTATATTTTTCATAGTCAATGGCTGTCTTGAGTGCATTCTTTATTTCAAAATTACCCGGCAAGCCAGTCAGCGGATTGGAATAGCGGGCAATGCTGATTTGCTCCTCAGCCAGTTTCATCAGTAGATTCCGGATGCTGACGATTCCGATCAGACGGTCTTCTTTTGTGACGATGACATAGTCGTAAAGATGTTCCTGAGCACGATCCATTGCCTGGGCACTCGTTTCAGTAATCGGGACGGAATGATCGACAATCAAGGGATCAGGAATCATGACAAGATCAATTGTCCTTTTCATGAAGAGATCGAACCCATACTGAGTTGATAGTTTCTGATAGAATGTTGTTTTCGTCACCAGCCCGATCGGACGGTCATCCGAACAGACAACAACCCCTTCGATTGCTGGTTTTTCCTTGAAAATTGTATAAACGTCTTCACATTTAGTTGAAGGAGTAACGACAATTACTTGCTCTGCGATCTCTCCGATCGTCACTTGCATAACGACACCTTCGTTTCATTTTCATAAATGCGCATACAACAGTTGTGGATTTGGCCTTCCCAAATAAAAGCCCTGCCCAAATGGGATGCCTGCTTGCTTGGCGATGGACATTTCCTCTGCTGTTTCAATTCCCTCTAGCGTAACGGACACGCCTTCAGAAATAAAGTAGGAAGAAATCCATTTTAAGAAGGTTTGTTTTTTCACCGATTAGCCAAGGTCGATGGTAAAATACCGATCAAGCTTCACAATGTCCGGCTCGAGTTCCAAAGCAATTTTTAAAGAGGATTGACCTTTTCCGAGGTCATCGAGTGCGATCGCGAAGCCCAGTGATTTCAGGTGCTGGGTCACTGCCTTGAGCTTGTCGAGCGACATGACAGATTCCGCTTCATTCAATTCAAAAGTGATTTGATCTGGTTTCAATGAAACAGTGCTCATCAATCGATCCAATTTGATTAGAAAGGACGGTTCTAAAAGAGTGGATGGAAAGACATTGACAGACAGGCGGGGAGCAGAAGAATGCTTGGACTGTTGCTCAAATGAATATATGCTATTGCATATGGATAAAATATCCAGGTCGAATAGACAATCATGCTGCATGGCAAGGGAAAATAGCACCTCAGGATTCTTGATTTCGGGATTTCGAATCAAACTTTCATAACCAAAAACGCAATCATCAAGCAAACTGTAAATCGGCTGATAGGCATGGTGAACATTAAATAACTGTGAAGTACGATCTCGTGGAGATTCAAAAAGCATTGCTGTCATAGAGTACCATCCTAAGAGAATTGTTTATAATCCAAATGTACTATTTATATGTTAAAGAATTGTAAGCTTTTCGTTAATTCTTCATAAAAGATAAGAGAAAGGAAATCTAGAATCTTAATAGAAAAGCACAAGCCCATTTCTGGGCAAAAAGAAGCATAGGGACCTATGCTTCTTTTTGTACCGGTATAGGTGCTGAGTGCTGGCGGTCCGCGATGATTACTTGCTGATAATGGCTGATGACGTCATCGAAGATTTTCCCCCATTTTTGGGTGAGGGCGTAGTTTCTGCCTTCGTAGCCCATCTGGTACCTTTTGCTGTCTGAAGCTAGGAGGGTGGTGATGGCTTCAGTGAATTGCTGGATATTTTGTGGTTCACAAAGGCAGCCTGTCACTCCATCCCCGATGATGCTCTTTACTCCTCCTGCATTCGCTCCGACAACCGGTGTGCCGCTTGCCAGTGATTCGAGGACGACGTTCCCGAATGTTTCTGTTGCAGAAGGGAAGATGAACAGGTCGGATGCTGAGTAAACTTCGGCAAGCTGGGGACCTTTCAAGTAGCCGGTGAAAGTCATGTTTGCCGGAGCTTCTTTCTCCAGCTGCTCCTTCATTGGTCCATCGCCGACAATTAGCCAATGAACTTTTTCGGCAATCTGCGACGGCATATTCCTGGCAATCTCAAGCAAGGCTCCTGCGTTTTTTTCCGGAGCCAGCCTGCCTGCGTAAGAAAGGATATATTCCTTTCGAATGGAGTAGCGCATCCGGACGGCGAGCTTGTCATAGAAAGGGTGGAACAGTTCACAGTCAACGCCTCTTGGTCAGAGTTCCAGGTTTTTGAATCCATATTCTGTTAATTGATGCATCGTTTCCGGAGAGGGGACCAGGATTTTCTCTAAAGGACGGTGGAACCAGTTCATATATTTCCAAAGCAGGCCCGACAGCAAGGTGAGGTCATAGAATTGCAGGTACTGGTCGAAATCGGTATGGTAGGAACCTACAATCGGGATATTCAACTTTTTTGCGCAAAACATACCCATCATGCCTAAATTGAACGGAGTCGCAACATGGATGAGATCAGGATCGAACTTTTCAAGTTCTTCCTTGATTGTAAAATAATTCGGAAACGCGATCCGGCATTCGGGATACAGGAAAAAAGCTGCGCTCTTGAACCGGTGAATATGGGATGGAACATATTCTTCACCAGGGTTATCGGGGGCGAAAACCTTGACGGAATGGCCCATTTCCGTGAGATAGTCTGTGAAGCGTTTCAAGGTACTGGCGACTCCATTGATTTCTGGGTAATAAGTATCCGTGAAAAAAGCGATTTTCATGCAAGGCTCCCTCCTCTTAAAAATCGAAATCCAAATATCTGTGTCGTTTACCCATGCAAACCAGGGTTAAGTCAGACAAAGAACGAGTAACTGAGAATCCCCGCCACACTTCCAAGCAGGGAACCTGCAAAAATATCAGTTGGATAGTGCAAACCGAGATAGACTCTCGAAATTGCGACAGTCACGGCCAAAGGAAGCAAAACAGCAGCCAAGGCTGGCGCATATATAACAAAAGGCAGCACCAAAGAGAAAATCGCCGTCGTATGTCCAGAAGGAAATGAATGGTCTTCGAGCGGGTTTGCTGGGAAAAAGGCATTCTCAAGGCTGATATAAGGCCTCTTTCTCGGATACCATTTTTTCATGAGATGAACGGGCAAATGGCTGAGTGTTAAAGCGATGGCGCTTGCAACAGCTGTCTGTCTTAGTTCGCCTGCTGATAAAAAAATCATCAGAAGGATGGCTGAAATCGTGAACCTGGCACCGCCCGCATGGGTGATATTACGGAAGAAGGCATTCAATAGTCTGTTATGGTAATGACGGTTGATTCCCCGGAAAATCCATTGGTCAGTCTGGTAGAATACTAGTAAAAGTTTCATCGTACCTTCCTTCCATGTTTGAATTCTTCCTTGCGGGCTTTTGTGCTTTTTTTGGATGAAGCGGCGGCCTGCCGATTGAAATATAGGTGATAGGATGGTTGCTGACCTCCATGAGTGAGTAACAATTGCGCCCATCAAAAATGACCGGATTCTTCATGAATTGCACGTATTTTTCCAGCGGGAGGTACTTGATATGATCCCATTCGGTGGTGATCAGCGCAAGTTCAGCCCCGGAAATGGCTGTTTGGATATCCGCCGTAAATTCGAGAGCTTCTCCAAAAACTTTCCTGGCATTTGGAATGGCAACCGGGTCATAGGCGATGACAGAAGCACCTTCCGCAAGCAATGCCTCGATGATCGTGAGTGAGGAGGCTTCACGGATATCGTCGGTATCAGGCTTAAAGGCAAGCCCCAAAACTGCTACTCTCATCCCTTCAAGTGAGCCGAACATTTCCTTAGCTTTCTGTACGGCCAATATTTGCTGGCGATTATTGACTTTAATGACCGCTTCGAGCAGTTCAAACTGGTGCTCGACATGGCCGGCAATTTGAACAAGCGCTTTTGTGTCTTTTGGAAAACAAGATCCGCCGTATCCGATGCCAGCCTGGAGGAATTGGGGGCCAATCCGCCTGTCTCTTCCTATCCCGAAAGCAACTTCTTCAATATTGGCGCCAACTTTATCACAAATGGCAGCAATTTCATTGATGAAACTGATCTTTGTCGCCAGAAATGCGTTAGACGCATATTTAATCATTTCAGCACTTCTCGGATCCGTTTTGACGAGAGGGATTTTAAGCGGCAGGAAGATTTGCTCGACGATCTTGGCTGCCTCCTCAGAATCTGTGCCAATGATGATGCGGTCACCATGGAAAAAATCATAGATGGCACTGCCTTCACGCAGGAATTCTGGAGTCGAGACCGTTTGAACTTCAAGGTGGGCGGGTTTAACACTTTGGATGATTTCTTTGATCCGCTCGTTTGTGCCCACAGGTACAGTGCTTTTCGTACAAATGATCGAGTCCTTTTCAATACAAAGCCCGATGGTGTAGGCTGCTTCGTAGACATGATCAAGGTTTGCTGTACCATCTGGATTTTCCGGAGTCCCTACCGCGATAAAAATGATGTCGGCATTTTTATAGGCGATTTCAGGGTCTGCTGTGAAAAGGAGGCGGCCAGCATCCAGGTTCCTCCTTAGCAATGAATGGATCCCAGGTTCATAGATTGGTGCACATCCAGATTGAAGCAGGAGGACCTTATCTTCACGAATATCCGAGCAGACGACATCATAGCCCATCTCAGCAAGGCAAACACCAGTAATCAGTCCAACATACCCAGTTCCAGCAACAGCAATCTTCATCAAATCCCTCCTAAAGTGTCTTTAATCTAATCCTAAGGGAATAACTTTAAGGTTATCTAGCGATGTTGTTAAATAAATGTAAAGAAATGAAGGAAATGAGACTATTTATGGTGCCATGTTTTTCAGGTTTTTCAAGACGTGTTTATAATACTTCAAGGAGTTTATCGTACCTATATAGCTGGTGCCATCTTGTTTTTGGTCCGCTGTAAAAAAAGGATGGCAGCATTAGGAAAGAGCTTCTTCGAGCGGAATCGCAAGTCTTTCTAGAAAACAAAATATCCAGCATTCCTTTTTTCTCAAACCGTTCTGTTTTAGGGTGCATGTCTTTTAAATGACAATAAAAATGGCGTGTAAACTGACTTCAGTTTTGACACGCCATTTTTCTAATTTAATGTATTTTCGGATCCAAAATATAATGGTTCTTATTCAACAAAGCACCTGTTTATTCCACACCAAAAAGAACGGACCCTGGTGAGGTGGTCACCATGGGCTGATAAACATACTAACATTAGTAGCACAAACCAAGGTGAACTGCTCCCCGTCAAGTAGACAGTGGAAATAATAAAAACAGCCTAAGCGGCTTTAGCCCTGAATTCTAGGGGGCTAAGGCCGTTTAATCTTTTTTGGTAACGTTCATGATTATAAAAGTATATGTACTCATCAATCGCCGCAGAAAGCTCTTCAAAGGTCTTATATTTCTCCATGTAATATTTCTCGCTTTTCAGTGATCCCCAAAAGGATTCCATTGGACCATTGTCAATACATCTTCCGACTCGGGACATACTTTGAGTCATCTGTGCTTGATCTATTCTTTGTTTAAATCCAAAATGGGTATACTGAAAGCCCCTGTCGCTATGTATAAGTGGGCGGTCACCATTCAGTAGGTAGTAGTAGTGATCCAGCGTATCAAATACCAGTTTATTGTTGTTGGAATGTCCAAATACGTAACTAACGATGGCTCCATCATGTAAGTCTTTAATTGCACTCAAATAAGCCTTTTTTGCTTCTCCATACTTGAACTCAGTCACATCAGTTACCCATTTCTCATTTGGACTTTCGGCTTGGAAATTACGGTCTAACACGTTTTCTGCGACGTGTTGAGGGGTTGACTTTTTATAGCGATTTTTCTTTTTCCGAATAACGCTTTGAATGCCGACAATCTTCATCAGCCTATAGATTCGCTTTTCATTGAAGCTCTTGTTCAACCTTCTATTCAAAGTCATCGTAATCCTGCGGTAGCCGTAGATTCCTTTAACCTCCTCATGGAGAGCCTTCATTTCTTCTACAAGCATCACATTTTGACATTCACGCTTGGAAGGTGTTCGCTTCAGCCATTTATAATATGCAGACCTGGCCAACCCCGCAATTTCACAAAGCATAACGAAAGAGAATCCTTCTTCTTCGTGTAGTTCCTTGATAGCGATATATTTCTCCTCAAGGCGTATCTGGCTTATCTTCGCCTCCTTTCGATCTCCTCTAACTTTTTTAGGAATAAGTTCTCTGCGCGTAATCGCTCATTTTCGCTCGCAAGCCTCTTCATCTCCAATTTCATCTTCTGTTCTGGGGAGAGTTCAACTTCTTCCTTTTTCCTCCCTCGCTTATCCCGAAGGGCTTCTTCGCCGCCATCCTCATACTTTTTAACCCATTGATATGCTTGTTGGTAAGAGACCTTAAAGGTCTCAGCTGCCTTCTGATAATCCTTGCCGTTCTCAAGGCAATAGAGCACAATCTCTTTTCGTTCATTTATGGTAGTGTTTCTTCTAGTCATAGTGTTTGTCCTTCCTTTGGAAGTGTCCTTTAATTCTCTATGACTATTATACTTGTTAATCCATTTCTGGAGGACGCGTCTACATGAGATTTCATACTTTCTGATAACATCATTTTGAGAGTAGTCCCCACTAAGATAGTCCTGTACAGCCGCCAGCTTAAGTTCCTTAGAATACCTCTTCCAGGTAGAAGACTTCTTTAATCCTTCTGCTCCGTATTTTTCATACCTGTAGACCCAATCATAAATTGCATGATCATTTACTTTGTATATAAACTTCAGCTCTGAAATAGAATGGCTACCCTTTTTTAACGCCTCTACAATCTTGATTTTATCTTGGAATGAATATGTCCTTTTTGACATAATAAATACTCCCCTTTAGGTAGACAGATTTTTATTTTTTAATCTGTCTACCTAAAGGGGAGCATATCAAGGCCACGGTTTGTGCTACTATTTTTTTATAGTAGAAGTGAAGGAAGGTCGATCCGCTTATAGGACCATGTAAGAGTCCGTATTATAAACAGGCCAACTTCATACCCTTGTTTGAATCAGTTTAGTATGTTGGGTCCTAGAGACCGTGTATAAGAAAATGGAATCGATAAGGCCCCTGTGAAGACTTCTATGATTGGTTATAAAGGAGAATAGTTATATGAAACATGTCATCGCTCTTGATGTAAGTAAAGGGAAAAGCACCATTGCCATTTATGATGGCTATAGACAATGTGAATTTGAAGGGGAATTAAATCATACACGCATTGATTTTGAGCAGCTACACAATCGCATTAAGGAAATAACAGCTCTTGATGGACAAGTCCCCGAAATCGTATTTGAGGCGACGGGTGTCTATTCAAAATCAATTGAAAAGTTTCTACGGGATCACGGACATACTTACTGTCGCATGAATCCGCTTGAAGCGAACCTACAAATGGCTTCCATGCGTCGACACAAAACCGATATTAGCGATGCCCATGAGTTAGCGAAAACCCACTTTAAAATGGAACGTGAAACGACGCATGTGCAGAATGATTATTATGAACAGATGCGGGCTATTACTCGTTATTATGACGAGATCGAAGAAGAAATTATTCTTTTACGCAATCGTATGCATGCATCTTACATCTTTCATTTCCAGAGTTGGAACGACTTATTACACCGAGTTCAGCACTTTTTTTAAATATTATACAGCTGTATCCCCATCCTGCCCTTTTAATGGCTCATTCAAAGACCATTATTAAAAATCGCTTAAAAAGTAATACACGTAAGCTTCTATCACTAGAACGGGCAGAGAAAAAAGCAATTGTATTATTAGAAGCTGCAGAAAATTCATATCCCGCGATTGAACCAACGGATATTCGTTGCGATCAAGTACGCGATTATGCACGGCGTATTGGAGATTTGATGGAGAAGAAAGACCAGCTTGTTAAACAAATGGCAGCGATGTCTGAAGGAAGAAAAGAATATACGGTATTACGTTCTTTTCCAGGTATTGGAGATACAACAGCGTGCCGAATTATTGGAGAGCTAGGTGATATTGGCCGTTTTAAAAACGCGAAACAACTGAACGCTTACGTTGGTATCGATATTATGCGCTATCAATCTGGCAATACGCAATACCATGACCGTATCAATAAACGAGGCAACAAAAAGCTACGGAAAATTTTATTTTTTATGATTTGTGCGATGCTTATGGCAAAAGGAAAACCCAATCATTTAGTGGATTATTATTACAAATTAAAAACGCAACCTCAGAGAAAGCCTCATAAGGTCGCGATTGTGGCGTGTATCAATAAGTTTCTGAAAGTGACGTTCCAGTTACTGACACACGGCATACTTTACGATTATGAGTCCGCACTACCAGCTCAGAAATCGTAACCAAGTTTATATTTACTATAGCACACAGACCTTTCGAAAAAAAGAATATCGTGAGGTCTTTTCGTCATGGGGAAATTTAGATTTATTTGGGAGGGGTACCCCTCCCAAATAAATCTAAATAAAAAAACATAAATAAAATACTGAAATACACTTGACTAATCGTAAGAAATAAGCGGAGAAACTTCCCTTATTTAGAAAATGGCATGGAAAACAGCTTAAATAGACGGAAGATTTCCGCCTATTTCCTTGAAAAACATAAAAAATTGGCATCCGCACTTGGTTAACCGGAAAACCTCCGCTTATTTACCCCTTTCCGAGCAATACGCTACAGTTTAACCGGATATTCTCCGCTTGTTTCTAGGATTGTTTGTTACTCAATTAAGTTTCAGTCTTCCCTAGTTTTAGAAAAAATCAATCTTCTGCTAAACTGCTCCGTTCGTTAAAGAAAAAACTAAGTGAAATTTCATGTTCATCGTTATACTGGCTATACCTGAATGGAATGTTTTGCGAAATTTGTCGAAAATGTGTCTGAAATTATGAAGTTATTGTAAAAGTTACACATCGAGAAGGGAAAAAAGTCCTATACCATGAGAAAATCATGATGAAATATAATTCAGGGATGAGGGACCGGGGATGTTGTTACTTAAGAAAAAAAGTCAGGTTAATCAGCTTTTTAATGCTATCGGAGAATATGAAAAAAAAGTGGTGCTGGATACTTCTTTTCACAAAGATCTTGCTAACCAGCTTTCTATTATTGGTTTGACAACAAGGGATCTGGCGATTGCGAAACTGATTCAGTCTTTTATTGCGGAGCATCTGGAAACCATCACGGAAAATTACTATAAGGAAATTCGCAAGGAAGCAAGCCTTTTGAAAATCATTGATGATAACAGCAGTGTCGATAGGCTGAAACAGACGCTGACGAGGCATATCTATGAAATGTTTGATGGGAAAATCGATCGTGACTTTGTGCAGCAAAGAAACACGATTGCGCATGTGCACGTTAGAATCGGACTGAAAACCAAGTGGTATATGGGAGCATTCCAGAGTCTTTTCGCAACTTTTGTTTCGATCCTGAAAAATTACGTCACCGATAAAGAAGAACTTCTGGAAGCCATAAATGTTGTCTCGAAAATCCTCAACCTCGAGCAGCAGCTCGTCCTTGAGGCGTATGAGGAAGAAGTGGAAAGAATCAAGCAGGAAGAGCAGCGCAAGAAGCAGATTGGCGAACGGGTGGCCGCTACAGCCCAGGAATTATCTGCTGTGACGGAAGAAACGAGTGCTTCTGTTACGACGCTTACGGAAAAAACAAGAATGATGGTCGATCTGGCTACTTTGGGCGTCCAATCAGCTGAGAAAGTGCAGAACCGTTCAAGCCAAGGAAAGGAAGGCATCGACCTTCAGCAAGTACAGATGCAAAATATTATGCACCATATGTCCTCCATCACCAATGAAATCAAGGATTTAAAGAGTATCTCTCAGGAAATCGACGAAGTGGTCAAACTCGTGAAGGGAATTGCTGAGCAGACAAATCTGCTTGCTCTGAATGCTTCGATTGAGTCAGCGCGAGCAGGGGAGCATGGCAAAGGGTTTGCTGTCGTGGCCAATGAAGTGAAAAAACTGGCAGAGCAGACGAAGGCTTCTGTCGTCAATGTAAGTGAACTGATCAAGAAAACGAATGGACAAATTGAAAATGTGACCTCCAAGTCAATAGAGGTCAACGAACTGGTAAAGAGCGGCTCGAATAAAATGGATCAAATCACTGACTTCTTCAACAGGATTCTCGAAGAAGTGGATAAGAGCAAACAGCAGAGCCAGCGAATAGAAGCTGAACTCGATTCCTTCTCAAAATACTTCGAAGAAATCGACCGGGCAGTCGACCATCTGGCCATCACAACAGACAATCTAACGCAAATTACGCAGGATTTGTAAAAAAAGACTTTGTAGCAGATAGTAGAGCCAAGGAAGCAAAGGGTACCCTATGCTTCTTTTTTGGCTTAGGTGGAAATGATAAATTAGGAGTAATGTGGAAAACTGCACGGGTTCTAAATCCAGCTCCAGCGCCTAGCCCCTCGAGTCGTTTCGGTCCGCTCAGGTGAAGTCGAAGAGCGACTTCACTGATCGGCCCTCCAGCGCTTGTCGGGGCTGACCAAGGCGCTTGCGCTTTTCTTACTTAGTTGCCTTACATTATAGTCTTTTCTTTTATTATGATAGAATGTCTTGCAAAGAGTTTTAAGGAGGAAGAAAAAATTGAAAAAACTGCCTATTAATGAAAATGGATTAAATGCGTCACAGCTTATTTTTGGCTGCATGGGCCTGGCGGAAGCTGGGACAACAGCCCGATCGAATTAGAACATGTCAAGCAAGGACATGAAGCGGTGGAAGCGGCAATAGAGTCAGGGATCAATATGTTTGATCATGCCGATATTTATACTTTGGGAAAAGCAGAGAGAGTTTTCGGTCAGGTTCTAAAAGAGAAGCCAGGACTTCGTGAGGAGATCATCATCCAGTCGAAATGCGGGATTCGTTTTGCTGACCAGGAATCTGGCCTGCCAGGACGTTACGATTTTTCAAAATCATACATACTCGACAGTGTGGATGGCATCCTTTCAAGGCTTGGCATCGAGTATCTGGATATCTTGTTATTGCATCGTCCTGATCCTCTAATGGAACCGGCAGAAGTTGGCGAAGCCTTTCATCAGCTAAAAGCTTCCGGCAAGGTGCGCTCATTCGGTGTTTCTAACATGAGCGCTGGTCAAATTCGTTTTCTTCAGAAGCATACCGATGAAAAAATCATTGTCAATCAGCTGGAAATGAGCTTGAATGAAATTGGCTGGCTTGAGACGGGTGTTCATATCAACCAGGCAGCCGCGCGCCAAAACACCTTCCCTGAAGGGACACTGGAATTTATGCAGATGGAAGGAATCCAGATTCAATCGTGGGGCTCGCTTGCCAAAGGGCTTTATTCTGGTAAAAATATCGGGAATGAAAGCGAAAGTGTCAAGCAGACGGCGTCCATGGTACAAAAGCTTGCAGAAGAAAAACAAACAACACCAGAAGCCATCGTGCTCGCTTGGCTGATGAGACACCCAGCTGCAATCCAGCCTGTCATCGGCACGGTCAACCCTGAGCGGATAAAGGCATGCGGTGAGGCAGTCAAGATCAGCCTCAGCCGAGAGGAATGGTATTCATTGTATGTAAGCTCACGCGGTGTCAGACTGCCTTAGTGAATTTGTAGAGTCAGCAGAACCTATCTGCTGCTCTTTTTTTATTGAGGTGTATAACTAAATCTTATCAATACTTATTAATTTTATTAAATTTCCTTATTGAATATCTACCAATATAATGAATGAAGGAGGTGTTACATTATGGATTATATCCTTCTTTTTTTCATTGGAATTATAGCAACGACGATTGGAACTCTTGCGGGAGGCGGGGGATTGATCAGTTTGCCGGCGATGCTTGTCCTTGGCATGCCTGTTCATTCTGCGATTGCTGCTAATAAAGTTTCGAATACGATCAGCTCTTTCTCCAGCTTTATTCATCTTTACAGGGAAAAGAAAGTAACTTTTAAGGAATCCTTTTGGATTATGCCGGTCAGCCTGAGCGGTGGGGTAAGCGGAGGTATCATTGCATCAAAGATATCAAGTGAAGACATGTATATTGTCGCGATTGGTTTGCTGGTGTTTGCATTTTTAGTCTCGGTCATTAAGAAAGGGGACTTGTCCGGGGATCAGCCATTAAAGGTTTCGGGAAAAAGTGTTCTAGGTTTATATGCAATCGGGATTTACGACGGACTATTCGGTCCTGGACAGGGGACGCTGATGCTTTATTTGTTTGGTTATTTGAACATAGCCTACATTCGGGCAGTCGGATACGTTCGTCTTGCCACGTTTTCAAGCTGTTTAGGCGCAGCTGTAACCTACATTTCAACTGGAGCTGTGATCTGGCCGCTGACCATCGCCTTGATGCTGGGTTCGGTGACGGGAGCGCAAATTGGTGTGCGCATCGCGAGTAAGCTGAAGCCGCAATACGTAAAACCCATTTTACGATTGATGACGGTGGCATTGGTGATTCAAATCTTTTTGGAAAAAGTGTTGTAGCTATCCGCGTTGATAAGGGTGAATCCAAATTAACTTCCATAAAAAACAACCTTCATTTTCATTGGTCATGACACAATCACTCAAAGCACATCCAAATTTGTCGATATATGTCTAGTAGGTATAATTAATCATAAATAGTATGAAAAAGGTGGAAATGTTTGTGACCAATGAATTAATGCTGAAAAACCGGATCATGACGTATTTGAGTGCTGGAGTTGTAGCGCTATCAGTTATAGTGTATGTGCTGCATCGTTTCTTTCATCTGTTTGAGGATTATCTATTGGCAAATGGGCTGAGCACCAGTAATGAAGGAATTCTGGAACTGGTCCTGCTAATCATTCCCGCCTTTTCAATGGTTGCGGCTCTGACGTTTTTGCTTAGGGGAGTTTACCACGAGTACCTGCCCTTATTGAATACAATCACGCTCACTTTTGCTTCGATCTCGCTCATCGCTAGCGGGAATGGAATGGTGGAGTATCACTTTTCTATTTTCATGGTGATTGCCATGATTGCTTATTATGAGTCTATTAAAATGATCCTTGTCTCAACTGTATTGTTTGCTGTCCAGCATTTAGTAGGCTATTTTACAGTGCCTGAAATCATTTGCGGAACGGACCAGTATCCTTTTGGCGTTCTTATAGTGCATGCCATTTTCTTGATTTTTACAAGCGGGGCAACGATTCTTCAAATTTCAATGAAAAAGAAATATATCCAGCAGGTAGAGGTTGAACGGGAGGAGAAAAGACTGCAGTTTAAACACCTTTTATCCAACCTCCAAAACACGTCTGATAAAATCATGGATACAACGAGCCATTTGGTTGGCAATATTTTAAAAACATCCACTTCATCAAAAGAGATTGCTTCCGCTATGCAGCAAATTGCAAGCGGCACTGACCTTCAATCGAGTTCGACGAAAGAGAGCTCCACGGCTATGAATGAGATGGCTGTCGGGATCCAGCGAATTGCAGAGAGTTCAGGCATTGTTTCACAGCGCTCTCAGGAAAGTGTGGATGAAGCGAAAAAAGGCGCAGATTCAATCCTGAAAACAAGGAAGCAGATGGAATCCGTTGATGTTTCCGTGAAAGATCTCGCATTGACGATTGATAGTATGGGAATGAAATCAAACGAAATTGATCGCATTGTTCAAGTCATCACGCAGATCACAGAGCAGACGAACCTGCTGGCGTTAAATGCCAGCATAGAAGCTGCGCGTGCAGGAGAGCATGGAAGAGGCTTTGCGGTAGTGGCAGAGGAAGTGCGAAAGCTGGCGGAGCAATCAAAAGGATCTGCTGCCGATATTACCAGGATCGTGCAGGAAATTCAGCAAGTCACCTCAGCAGCCAAGCACTCGATCGATAAAGGAATCATGGAAGTAAGCGAAGACCTGCCTGGAGAATGTAAAACAAACCGACCATGTCTTAGACAGCATCGTCCATTTTGCCGAAGAGGTCGCGGTTCAAATCGAGGAAGTGTCGGCAGTAGCTCAGCAAATGTCTGCAAGCTCTGAGGAAGTGTCTGCTTCGATTGATGAAATGGCCTTCATCGCCGAAACATCCAATGGCAATACGATGAGCGTCCTAAAACTGACAGACGAGCAAATCTTGGCGATTGAAGAGGTCAAGAAAGTGTCAGGAGTTCTCCAGGATATTTCTGCTGATTTGAATAGTGTGATAGCGGAGTTAGAACAGGAATAAAATTGTGAAGCCCTTATCTTCTGGATAAGGGTTTTTTTGAAGAGATAGGAAAGTATAAATTTCACTTCGAGAAATGTCCAGCTCCAGCGCCTAGCCCCTCGAGTCGCTTCGGTCCGCTCAGGTGAAGTCAAAGAACGACTTCACCGGTCGGCCCTCCAGCGCTTGTCGGGGCTGACCAAGGCGCTTGCGCTTTTCTAATTTGCCATTCCAGTATTTTACTACTATGTTAAAATGAAAATATGGGATTTTGAGCCATTTATACAAAAGGGGGAGAGCCATGTCTTCGGAAGTATTATCAATTACCGGCCTGACAAAATCGTATGGCAGCAAAGAGGTCCTCAAGGGAATAGATTTGAAGGTTCATAAAGGTGAAATCATTGGATACATAGGTCCTAATGGCGCTGGTAAAAGTACGACGGTAAAACTGATGCTTGGCCTTGAAGAAGGATATTCGGGGCAGATTGAGATTTTTGGCGAGGATATTGCGAAGCAAGGTGAAAGTTACAAACGGAGGATCGGTTATATTCCCGAGACTTCGGAAATGTATGATTCGCTTACAGCTCAGGAGTATTTGACGTTCGTTGCCGAGCTGTATGGGATGGATTATGACGATGCAGACCGGAAAGCGAAGCAGCTGTTCGATGTATTTGGGCTGAGTGAGGTCTATCAATCACGGATTTCTTCTTTTTCGAAAGGCATGAGGCAGAAGACGCTGATTGTTTCGAGCTTCTTACACAATCCTGACTTGCTGTTCCTTGATGAGCCGCTGACGGGTCTCGATGCGAATAGTGTGATGGTTTTCAAAGAAATACTTGCCATGTTCGCTGCAGAAGGGAAAACGATCTTTTATTCGTCCCATATCATGGACGTCGTCGAGAAAATCAGCAACCGGATCGTCTTGCTTCATGGCGGTCATATCGTGGCGAATGGAAGTTTTGAAGAATTGAAGAGTCAGAGCAAAGAAGGGTCACTTGAGAATATCTTCAATCAGATGACCGGATTCCATGAGCACCAGGATCGTGCCTCTGAATTTGTATCCATCGTTAAGGAGGGGTGACGATGGACAATTATTTTGTTTTAAGGCTGCTGGATGTTTTGAAGCCTTTATTTTTAAAAATGGGTGTAGACTACAGGACGATGCGCCGGATTCTTCAGATTAAGCTGACGATGGATCAGCGCCGGAAGCCGACAGTGTTCAACCAGTCACGGAAAAAGAAGGATAAACCAGAGAAGAATGAATTCTTCAAGTCATTGTGGATGTACGGTTTTTTTGGATTGATGCTGGTTCCATTTTTATTTTTAAATGATCATTATCTGTTTGAAGTGTCAATTTTATTCAGCATCTTCATGTTTATCATTATGACGACACTGATTTCCGACTTTTCAGCGGTCCTGCTCGACTTGCGGGACAAAAGTGTCCTTGCTACGAAACCTGTCAACTCGAAAACGGTAAGCATGGCAAAGCTATTGCATGTGACGATTTACATGCTGTACATTACTCTGGCAACAACGTTGATCCCGTTAGTGGTCAGCCTGTTTTTCAAGGGCATCCTATTCACCTTATTGTTCCTTGTCTCATTCGCGCTGGCCGACATTCTTATCATTGCATTCACAGCATTGTTGTACTTGTTTATTTTGCGGTATTTTGACGGTGAAAAGCTTAAGGATATTATCAATTATGTCCAAATTGCCCTTACTGTTGGCATGATGATTGGCTACCAGGTAGTAGCACGGTCGTTTGAATTGGTGAATCTCGATTATTCACTCGATTTTTCCTGGTGGCAGGTATTGCTTCCGCCGATGTGGTTTGGCGGTCTGTTCGATGTGCTGCTTGGAGGAGGCAGAAGCATCGGGAGTATGATAATGGCCGTTTTGGCCGTGCTTGGACCAGTTGTATCCATCCTTGTGTATATGAAGATGATCCCGGACTTCGAGCGCAATCTGCAAAAGCTGTCGAGCGAGACAGGCAAGAAAAAAGCCAGTAACAAGTGGAAGATATTCCGTTCCATGCCGATACTGGTTTCCAAAGATGAGCTGCCCTTTTTCCGTTTCGCCAGGATCATGATGAAAAATGAACGAGATTTCAAGCTGAAGGTCTATCCGGCGCTCGGGTTTGCCGTGGTGATTCCGTTCGTCTTCATGTTCAACAGCTATTCCATGATGAGTTTTGAGGAGTTCGCTGCCAGCCGGTCCTATTTGACGATTTATTCGGTGATGCTGGTCATCCCGACTTCAGTCATCATGCTTGCTCATTCAGGTGCCCATAAAGGAAGCTGGATCTATCAAGTGGCTCCGGTAAAAAATCTCGGTCTGATCAATAAAGCTGCATTGAAGGCATTTCTGCTCCAGCTGTTTTTGCCATTGTTCCTGCTCGTGTCGATCCTGTTCTGCTTTATATTTGGTTTAAGAATTTTGGACGACCTGCTTGCAGTATTATTAGCCGCATTGATCTATACAGCAGTGTGCTTCCTGGCAGGAGGAAAGGAACTCGCCTTTTCACAGCCATTCGATGCCGTCCAGCAGAGTGGCGACATCAAAATTTTCCTTCTTTTCTTCATCATCCCTGTCTTTGCAGGACTGCATTTCTTAGCATTAAAAATAAGCTTCGGCGTTGCTGGATTTGCGATTTTGATGTTTATGGTGAATTGGGGATTGTGGAGGATTTTGAAATGACATCAGACGCGCAGGGCCACACCCTGTGCTCTTTTGTGTGGGAGAGGAATCGCGGAGACGTAGCGCTTCTTTTTGTTCTTGAAAAAGAAAGTATAAAATTTTTGTACTTAGATTAGTGTCCAGCTCCAGCGCCTAGCCCCTCGAGTCGCTTCGGTCCTGCCAATGAAGTCAAAGGACGACTTCACTGGCAGGCCCTCCAGCGCTTGTCGGGGCTGACCAAGGCGCTTGCGCTTTTCTTAATAGGAAACTGTTCGTTCGTAGGGTTCCAATATGCAACGGCGGTTGGGTGGCTAATTGTCTGTGGTTGTGGTTGGTGAAATTGTTTAAAAATAAGAGGAGCAGCAACATCCCTTTGGCCCGATTGACACATTGTTTTCATCATTGCCAGGGTTATATGTAGACCGATTGTTATAAAATGATAGTGAGGGGTGAGTGACGATGAAAGAGACTTCAAGGGATAAATTAATCAGTACGGCATCGCGGTTATTCCAGCTGCAGGGATATCATGGAACGGGACTGAATCATATTTTAAAAGAAAGTGGCGCTCCGAAGGGTTCTTTATACTATTATTTTCCTGATGGAAAGGAACAGCTTGCGGTTGAGTCCGTTCGAATAACGGCGGAGCATGTTAGTAGCCGCATCAAACGGGGGCTGGATCAAAAAACTGATGCCATTGAAGCGATTCAAGGTTTTATAGAAAAAATGGCAGAGCAATATCAGAATGACAGCAGCCAAGAAGGCGTTCCAATTGCCGCTGTTGCACTTGAGACCGCTCTTTTCAGCCAGCCGATCAGGGAAGCTTGTCAAAGCGGCTACGAGAGTTTCCAGCAAGTGTTTACCGATAAACTGCTTCAATCAGGCTATGAAGAAAGCAGGGCAAGGGAACTTGGAATCGTCATTAACACCATGATCGAAGGCGCATTTTTATTGTCTTTTACAATGGGTAATAATAAACCTCTGTTATTGGCTGCTAAAAACATTCCGGCACTTTTGAAGTGATTGTGCCGGATGCATTAATAAGAAAATTATATAGACTGGTCTACAAATATATTAAAAGGCGGAATGGACATGACTTTATTGGTGACTGGGTTCAACGGCAAGGTTGGTTATGAGGTAGCGCAGAAGTTAAAGGCGAAGCAAATCCCGATGAAATGTGCTGTCCGTAATGTGGAGCGGGCCAGAGAGCAGCATGGTTCCGAATTTGATTTTGTCGCGCTTGATTTTTCAAAACCGGTAACCTTTACGAAGGCGTTGGAGGGAGTAAATGGGATTTTCCTTATGTATCCGCCAGGAGATCGCATCGAGTTTGAAGCCTTTCTCTCACAGGCTAAGAGGAAAGGTGTCAGCCATATTGTCTACCTCTCGGTGAAGGATGTACAATTCATGCCATTTATCCACCATTTTAAAAATGAAAAATTAATAAAGAAAGCCGGAGTTCCGTATACGTTTTTGCGTGCAGGGTATTTCATGCAAAATTTGAATGACTTTTTATACAAGGAGCTAAAGGAGCGAAAACGCATCTTCGTTCCTGCCGGAAAAGGGAGGACCAGCTTTGTCGATGCCAGGGATATTGCCGAAGTGGCAGCGATTGCCTTGAGCAGCCCTGCAGAGCACAGGAATAAAAATTACGTCATTACCGGAAATGAAGCGCTGGATTTTTATGAAGTGGTCAGGATTATGTCAGAGGTTATTGGCAGGAAGATAGAGTACTCAAACCCATCAGTGAAAGAATTCAAAAATTATATGACTTCTTTGATAAGCGATGAGAATTTTATAAATGTTGTAGTCGGCATCCACATACCGACTAAACTAGGTCTGGCAAAAGGCATAAAAGATGATTTTGAAAAAGTAACTGGAAGAAAGCCAACCAATATTAGAGAGTTTATCGAGGATTATCAGGAAGTTTGGCTTTGATGATTTTTAAAAAGTGCTTTGGTTGTAAATAATGGAGAGGGACTAATTCGTCGCTCTCTTTTTGCGTCTGTTAATAAATTATTAATAATTTGATAAGAGCATTTTAGGGATTGGCTGACAGAATAGAGTATGTGAAAGGGAGGCAATGACAGATGAAAAAACCGATTGTTGAGATAAAGAATTTGAAGAAGGTAATTGGAAACAAAACGATTATCCATGGAATCAGCATGGATGTATTTCCTGGTGAGGTATTTGGTTTCCTTGGGACGAATGGGGCGGGGAAGACAACGACAATCCGGATGATGGTTGGGTTGATGGGCATTACGGAAGGTGAAGTGCTGATCAATGGTTTCAGTATCGAAAAGAACTTTGAAAAGGCGATTTCGCATGTTGGCGGAATCATCGAAAATCCGGAGATGTACAAGTTCCTCTCTGGTTATGATAATTTGCTTCAGTATGCGCGGATGCTGCCGAATCCTGTGAAAAAGGAAAGAATCAATGAAATCGTCAAGCTGGTAGGGCTTGAGAAACGGATTCATGAAAAGGTCCGGGGTTATTCGCTTGGAATGAGGCAGAGGCTTGGTCTTGCGCAGGCATTGCTCCATTCTCCTGCGCTGCTAATCCTGGATGAACCGACAAATGGACTGGATCCCGCAGGAATCAGGGAAATCCGTACCTATATCCGCAAAATTGCCCATGAGGAAGGAATGGCCGTCTTTGTATCCAGCCATATGCTATCAGAGATGCAGCTGATGTGTGACCGGATTGGCATTATCCAGGATGGCCGCCGTCTTGTCAGCGTTGAAACAGTGGGTGACTTTGTTGGAGATAAAGTAAGTACCGCGCTGGAAATAGAGCCAGTCGAAAATGCGAAAGAGTTCGTTGGGAAAACTTTCCCTGAGATGAATCCTGAAGTAAAAGGAAACCAGCTATACGTAGAGGCGAACCGTGAAAAGGTTCCAGCCCTCGTTAAGGCGTTGGCGGAAAAAAATTTCGAGATTTATCAAATTTCTTCTGGAAATAAGACGCTGGAGGAAAAATTCCTGGAAATGACGGAGGAGAAATAAATGAACCATTTTTTAAGATTGATTCATAATGAGAATATAAAAATCTATAAACGAACCGGTACATGGGTGATGATCGGAATTCTGGTACTCATCGTAGCCTTTGTTGGTATTTTTACAAAATTTGTACTCGACCCTGGCAGCAACGCTGACTGGAAGACTCAGCTGAGCGCTGAAAATGCCCAGCTTACAGAGAGTCTCGAATCTGCACCAATGCTCGAAGCCCAAAAGCGAATGTTAAAAGAAAGGATTGCTCTGAATGAGTACAGGATCGAACATGATGTAGCGCCAATAGATCGAGATTCACTTTGGGGATACATGGTTGATACCACAACATTCACTGGACTTGCGGCTTTGTTTACAATCGTTATTGCTGCGGGAATTGTAGCAAGTGAGTTTTCCTGGGGGACGGTCAAGCTGCTGCTTATTCGCCCTGTTAGCAGAACAAAAGTCCTCCTGGCGAAATATGCTTCGACCTTGTTATTCGCACTTTTGATGCTTGTTTTATTATTCAGTGCATCTTTCTTGTTCGGAATCCTGTTTTTTGGCTTCAGCGGTACGGAAACGCCTTATCTGTCTTATAGCAATGGAAGTGTCGTTGAGCAGAATATGGTCACCCATATTATTGAGCTGTTCGGCTTCAGGAGCATCGATTTGATCATGATGGTCACTCTGGCTTTCATGATTTCGACTGTATTCCGCAGCAGCTCGCTCGCAATCGGCATTTCTTTGTTCCTGATGTTCACGGGCCCGCAGATCGTCCAGCTGTTAAGCCAGTATAACTGGTCAAAATACATCCTGTTTGCGAACACGGATCTGCAGCAGTACACCACGGGGACACCGCTCGTTGAAGGGATGACGATGACATTTTCCATCGTAATGCTACTGATCTATTTCGCGCTGTTCGCTTTTCTATCGCTGTTCATTTTTAACAAGCGCGACGTTGCAGCTTAAGCTTGACTATGTTATGAAAGAGGAAACCGCATTTGTGGTTTCCTTTATTTTTTAAAATAGGACGGTACTAATCATGGAAGAAGATTTAATTTTAATTGTGGAAGATGAACGTGAGATTGCCGAGCTTGTCCGTGATTACCTGGAAGCGGAAGGATATCGCAGTGTTCTGGCTTTTGACGGGCTTGACGGAGTGAATCAATTTATTGAACATAGGCCCACGGTGGCAGTGCTCGATGTCATGCTGCCAAAAATGGATGGGATTGAGCTTTGCCGCAGGATCAGGGCTGAATCTAATATTCCGATCATTATCATGAGCGCGAAGAAGAGTGATACTGATAAAATCATTGGACTCGGGATTGGCGCGGATGATTATGTGACAAAACCATTCAGCCCGGGTGAACTTGTTGCCAGGATCAAGGCCCAGCTTAGACGGTTCAAGCATCTGTCTGTCCAAAAGGAAACTGAAAATACGATTAGGTATCCTGGACTTGAAATCAATTTGAAAGAATATACCGTTCAAGCGGACGGAAGGCAGGTCGAACTTTCAGCAAAGGAATTCCAGATGCTCGCCTTCATGGCGGCCAACAAAGGCCAGGTATTCACAAAAGAGCAGCTTCTCGAAAACGTCTGGGGCTATCAGCATGTCGGTGATAGTAACACGATTACTGTTTATGTGAGGAAGCTTCGCGAAAAAATTGAACCTGACCCGTCAGAACCACGGTTCATTAAAACAGTCTGGGGAATTGGCTATAAATTCGCTGGTGGCAGCCAATGAGGTGGGGGCTGAAACCGCGGTTAATCCTCGCCTTTGTCAGCATTATCATTGTGCCGATAGCGGCATCCATTTTGTTCATGACCTTTTATTCGGCAGGTATGGAAGAGCGGGCAGGCAGGAGCGAAGATGAACTCGATGTGCTTTTAACAGAGACAAAGGAAAGTATTAATGAAAATGCTGAACATCTTGAGGATCCAGATCTTTTTTACGAAAAAGTGAGGCCGTTGATGCAAAAATACCAGATTGGATTGACTGTTTATACGTCTGAAGGGGAGACTTTATTCAACTCGTCAGCGTATCAAAAAAGGCAGGAAGCATCCATATGGCTTGATCGGATCGGAAAGCTTAATGTTGACGTTCTGACTGAGGAGCATGGCGAGCTGTCTGCGGAGATCCAGGCTCATTCTCTTACCGTTCCTCCATTTAGCCAGTTCAAAGAAATGATTTATGCCATCTTTGGAGCGATTGGTATTGGCCTGGCGGTCCTGCTTGCGCTGATTTTACTATGGACATGGTATATTTCCAAGACGATCCTCCAGCCTTTGAAGGAAATATATCATGCGACAGAAGAAGTAATTGAAGGGAATCTGGACTATAAGATCAGATATGGAAAAAGGGATGAAATTGGCAGGTTCATCCATGGCTTTGACTTGATGCGTGATCACTTGAAAAAATCAATTGAGCAGCAGCGGCAATATGAACGGGCGCGAAAGCAATTGATCGCGAGCATCTCCCATGATTTAAGGACACCGCTTGCCTCGATCAAGGGCTATGTGGAAGGATTGGAAGACGGAATTGCCAAGAATGAGAAGATGCAGAAGAAGTATTATTCAGTCATCAAATCAAAGACAAATCAGCTGGACAGGCTGATTGAAGATTTGTTCGAGTTCTCGAAGTTCGAGCTTGATCAGCTATCAATTGATAAGAAACTTGTGAACAGCTCTACGTTTTTCCAGGAGGCCTTTCATAGTGCGCAATTGGACTATCAGGAGGTAGAATTAGTGCTTGCTGAGCGACTTCCGTCTGTCAGCCTGCAAATAGACAGTGGCAGAATCAAGCAAGTCATGGAAAACTTGATTGATAATGCAGTCAAATACGGCGGGACGAACATCCTGTTAAAAGTAGTGAACTATGATGGATTTCTTAAAATCAGTATTAAGGATAATGGACAAGGAATTGCAGAAGAAGATTTGCCATTCATTTTCAATCCATTCTTCCGTGGTGAAAAATCTCGCTCAAGAGAATCCGGCGGTACAGGGCTGGGTCTTGCAATTGTAAAATACATCGTCGAAGCACACGGCGGAGAAATCCTGGCCGTGAGCGAACCGGGAAAAGGGAGCGAGTTTATTTTCACCCTGCCTTTGTATCTGAGACAGAAGTGAAGCATGGGGACGTTCCCTTTGCTTTTTTTAGTATACGGCCTCGCATGTTTTTGGACATATTCCAGTGTTCAATTAATGTTTTCACGCATACATTTATAGTTAACAGCATTTTAAATGTACAGCGAGGTGATGACATCATGTTTTCTGTTACGGGAATGCAGGAGTTTGAAATGTTTTCTGCTGAGCACCTGGTTACCCTGGGACTTTTCTTTGGTGTTTGTCTTGGTTTGGTGGTTTTCCGAAACCAAATCAGGCACCATAAAAACGTTTTGAAATGGATGATCTTTTGGACGCTGGTGGCCTGCCAGGTTTCTCATCAGATGTGGCTCATCCTCACCGGCCAATGGCAAATTGGTGACCTGCCATTACACGTGTGTTCGCTCAGCTCCTTTCTGGCAATGTACCTCTTTTTCAGGAAGAGCGTCAAAGGATTTTATGTCCTCTACTTCATTGGCACCTTGCCGGCCATTTTAGCCATGGTTACACCTGAAATGTCTTACACCTTTCCGCATTTCGACTATATTGAATACTTCCTCAACCACTCAGCCATTCCGATTGCCGCATTGTATTTCATTGTTTTTGAAGGCTACAGAGTTCCCCGCAAAGCCATTCTTTTCACTTATCTTGTCGTGAACATAATTGCCGTTCCAATCTTCATTTTCAATTTCCTTTTTGATACAAACTTCTTCTATTTGGCCAGTCCGACAGAGGCGAAAACAATCCTATCCTTCTTTGGCAGCGGCATCATGTATTATCTGAACCTTGAAGTTGCGGCTCTAATAGTATTTAGCCTCACCTATGTCCCGATGTGGCAGCTGATAAAAAAAGAGAACCGAAGACGGCTGGTGGGGATGTATCATAAATAGGTTTGTATAAGATAGTACTGTTGAAAAGTCAGAAGTGCGGCTGATGATTCTTACGGTCGTATACAGCTTGCTAACAGAACGAATTAAAAGAGGCGGATATACCATAATCCGTCTCTTTTTCATTGTTAAGGAAATTATAAAATTATTTAAGTGTGGATAACTACATGTAGTTTTCTTAATCCAGCACCAGCGCCTAGCCCCTCGAGACGCTTCGATCCTGCCAATGAAGTCAAAGAACGACTTCACTGTCAGGCCCTCCAGCGCTTGTCGGGGCTGAACGAGGCGCAAGCTTTTTGTTCTTTGTTGCGCAAAGCGTAGACCATGCTAACTCACCTGAGTTCCTTGAATTGTTTCCAATGACAAATAAATCATATTGACTCGTACACTTGAATCCTGTAAAGTACAAAAGTATGTTTTTGAAAATGGAGAAAGCAGGCAATTCACTTAAGGGATTGTCTAGCCAGCGCTTGCGCATTTATTAATAGGAGGCAGAAATGGATACTCAGAATCAAACACAAATTAAAATTACAACAGCAGATCCATCAGCGATAGGTTTGTTTGGACTGGCAATGGTTACATTGGTTGCATCGTCCCAGAAACTTGGGTTCACAGATGGCTTATCACTCATCATCCCATGGGCTATTTTCCTTGGTGGACTAGCACAGCTTTATGCTGCGATTCTTGATGGCAAGCATAATAATATATTTGGAATGACAGCTTTCGGCGCGTTCGGACTCTTCTGGTTCGGTGTCGGAACGACTTGGCTGATTCAGCTCGGATTTTTCGGTGAAAGCCTTGCCGCAGACGCTGATGTGAAGCAATTGGGAATGGCATTCGTCGGATATTTGATTTTCAGTGTCTTCATGACGATTGGAGCCCTTGAAACAAATAAAGTGTTGTTCTTTATTTTCGTATTGATCGACTTCTTGTTTATTGGACTATCATTAAGCTCATTTGATATTTTCCACGGAGCAACACATATGCTGGCAGCAATAGCTGAACTCGGAATAGCAATTCTTTCCTTCTACGGAGCAGCTGCAAATGTGCTGAATACACACTTTGGACGAGTTGTCCTGCCAATCGGAAAGCCATTCGGGATTTTCAAGAAATAAGGGAAAGGCGCTGAGCGAGCTGGAGGTGTATCCAGCAGCTTCTGACTATTATTCAGAGGTTAGGATTCCGGTTAAAAAAGGGATGGCTCTGCCAATAGTGAAAAAGAGAGTGGCAAGAGGCCACTCTCTTTTTCGTTTATGAGTTTTTTTACTCCCCAAACTCTACATCAAATAGATAATTGGATGATTCAGTGCCTTCAAAGCTTTCATGTACTATTCTTCCTTGATCATCTTTTTCTTCTTCCATTTTCTTCATGGCAAAGGTTGAAACAATATACCCTTCTACTGGCAATTGCTCATGATTTAGTAACTGGATTTCTCCATTTGATACAAAGAAATCAGTTCGATTTTCTTCTTCTGCTAAAAAGACCCGTTCCCCGGAACTTTGGATTACATAGAACGAAAAACTGCCTTTCGTTTGAGTAAGGTCTTTAATATCAAGTACATCAAGATTTTCAAAGAAACGGCCAGCATCTGTTAATCGATCATACTGTAGCCATGTATCAGCCCGGCTTTTTCTAACTTGATACCTGCTCTTATCAAAATCATATTGTATATAATAAAGATTAAAGCTATTGTCATCTTGCTGGACCAGTTGCCAGCTTAGGTCTTTCATGCTGCCATCCTCAAGATATTCCACTTTAAAGTCTTCAAGCTTCAAGAAGTCGTTCTCCAGACTTAATTCCTGCTTCATCCCCTCAAACTCATCTTGAAAATCCACCACATATACGGAGCCAAGATCATGCTTGATAAAAACGGAGCGGTTTTCCCATTGGTTGAGTCCAAACGGGAAAATCCAATGAACAAGGATAAAGGAAAAAACACCAATAACAGCAGCCGTCCGTTTTACATGCACATTCAACTTGGGAAGGAAAAACAGGAGATACAAGATAAACCCAAGAGGCAGAGAGACTTGATTCAAATTAAAGGCAAACGAGCCTAATAAAAAGTATCCAATAATTTTTAACGGAAAATAAGGTTCTGTATCTTCTTTTTTCTGTAATAAAAATAGGAAACTAGCGATTAAAATGACATTATAAATAATAGCTTCCATTTTTGCCCCCCTCTAAGCCATCAAGTCAGCCAGCCAAGTAAAGCAAGCCGAATAATCATTGATTTCATTTTAACATATAATTCCAATAACTCTTGCGTGACCATCTAAATAATTCTAATTAAACGTTTGATTAAATGAAAAAACCACCCTCTTTTTTAAAAGAGTGATGGTTTCAAATGTTTAGTGATTGATTTCTCGGATTGCCTTTTGGGTGTAAACCGGTTCTGGCTCTTGCCGTTCCTGCAATCGTGCGGGCAGGCCCTGGATTGATTGGACGACTGTATCTAGTTTTGCTTCGATTCGGTGAAGCAAGTACAGAGTCACAACAATCGGGAACCCAACATCGCTGATGAATGGAATCAGCTGTTCCATGTGCGATTCCTCCTTCCTTGAATGCTTTAAAACAAGAGCCGGTCTCTAGAAAAAGACCGGCTCACTTTCATTACACTAGTTCATATTCGGTTACGTTGCGTTCAACAACGCGTGCACTGTGAACAGAAACAAGGGTTCCATTCGTTGGCAGGAAAGCATTGGACGCGATGATTTGTTCCATTGCCAGCTTGACAGCAGCTGGATCCACCGGCTCCGCAGGGTTATCAACCGTAAGCTTGGCATATTTGCCAAGATCCGTAGCGAATTGCAACTCAAGGGTTTTAGCCATATTTTTCACCTCCTATTGGATTAGTAGAGTGCCAGATTAGATGATATCGAAGCTGTCGTTACGTTCCACAGAGCTTAACAAGTTCGCGCTAAGGCCGCCAAGAGCCACGGCCGCCTGCTGAACCTGATCAGCAGTAGCTTCCTTTCTAAGATAGCGGTAAGTCTTGCCCTTGAAGATCGGCTCGCCCTTCTCATCGACACCAGCTTCAAACATCAGCCTGATATTAGAATCCTTCAACATTGCCATTGCCATTTGCCTCACCTCCTTTCACCTTCTATATACAGGCGGGGAGGAGAAAAGGACATGGTGTGGGAAAATATTGTGGGAGGGACATCTGATGATCAAGGCTCTATGGGACAAAAAGGCTGAGAAAGAAGTGGGGAGTGTCCGATAGGGATGGCTCTATCGGACAAGCGTGAAGGGAAAGAGGAAGGAAAGTGTCCGATCGAAGGGCTTCCAATAGACAAAAAATACGCTCAACAAAAAGGAACATCTTCATGAAGACATCCTCATGCTTACTACCGTATTGATTTGAATTTTGTTTTCGGGTAGTATGGTAATACTATTTTGTGGAAGGGTGACATGGGGCGATGAATAACTAATCCTGTTTGAGAAGGAATTGACATACACAATTTTTCTGGATAGGATTAGGCTTGCCTTCTGAGAACTCAATGTTAAAAATGAATATGCCCAGGCGTGTTCTGTGTTCTTTTATGGTTGAAGTGCTGCTCCCTATCCAGTCAGGAATGGGGGGTTTTTTTATGACGGAAATGACGCATGACCAAAATGTTGGCATGGGTGCATTGTTTAAAAATCAGGTAATCCGGACAATTTTGCTGTCGGTGCTTTTCCTCCAAATCGGGATCTGGGTCCGGAATTACTCGATTCTCTTGTATGTGATTGAGAAAACGAATGGTAACGCGATTGCTGTTTCTTTAATATCCGTTGCCGAATTTGCACCAATTTTCCTGTTTTCGTTCATAGGAGGAACGTTCGCGGATCGCTGGCGGCCGAAGAGGACGATGATCTGGTGTGATGTTTTAAGTGCCGTATCTGTTTTCGCGGTGCTTCTGACCTTGTTTTTTGGCAGCTGGAAAATGATTTTCTTCGCGACTTTGGTTTCATCCATCCTGTCGCAATTTTCCCAGCCGTCGGGAATGAAGCTGTTCAAGCAGCACGTCCCGATGGAGCTTGTCCAGATGGGGATGTCGATGTACCAAACCGTTTTTGCGCTCTTTATGATTCTTGGGCCAATCCTTGGGACCTTTGTCTATCAGCGTTTCGGCATTCTAGCGGCTGTCGCAGTCATGGGAGTTGCCTTCATTTGCTCCGCAGCTGTCTTGTTGATGCTGCCGGCAGACAAGGAACCAACTACTGAAAAAACAAAAACAACTTTGATAGAAGAGATGAAGGACGGATTCCGCTATGTATTGAACGTCAGGGCATTGACACTGCTGGGCGGATGTTTCGCGGCAGCAGGTCTTGCCATTGGTTTGACCCAGCCGCTTGGCGTTTTCCTGATTACAGAAAGGCTGGGACTTCCTAAGGAAGAGTTGCAGTGGCTAATGGCTGCTTTCGGAGTAGGAATGATTCTGGGAGGAGGCATCACTGTTGCGATTTCGAGGAAGGTTCAGCCGCAAGTGCTGCTGGCGATCGGAATGGCTGCGAGTGCGATCGGCTTCATTGGGATGGGGTTATCAACCGTATTCTGGCTGACATTGACGGCGCAATTTTTCTCCGGATTGTTCATGCCATGCATTCACATCGGCATCAATACGATGATTTTACAAAACACGGAAGAATCTTTCATTGGCAGGGTGAATGGCATCCTCAATCCGCTTTTCATGGGGGCGATGGTCATCACCATGTCAGCGGCGGGATGGCTGAAAACGCATCTTTCCATTGTTTACATTTATGAAACAGCAGCCGTTCTGCTCTTTATTGGCATTATGGTTTTGGTTCCTTTAATGAAAAGGAATCCAAAGGTAAGCCTGGAAGAGGGAGTATAAGGGAAAGGAGGTCCTTTTTATTAGGGCCTCCTTTTTGTGTTAGGATAAAATCCGTTTTTCTCCATCAATCGCCTGAATGGGATTGATGTTCTGAGTGAATTCGAGGGTGCCGATGTACTGATTGTCCTCATCACGGACTGCGAAGTAGCGGATATAGACGAATTTGTCGCCGACCTTGATCCAGAAGTCTTCGGTGTCTTTTTTGCCAGCTTTGAAGTCGCGCAGCAAATCTTCGACGACATGAACGCTTCTCGGCGGATGGCAATTCTGGACAGTACGACCAATGACTGCCTTTGTCCGTGCGAAAATCCGTTCTTTTCCATGAGAGAAATAGCGAACGACATCGTCCTGGTCAATGAAGGTTATGTCGACAGGCAAGTGGTTCAGCAGCAACTCCAGCTGCTTCAAAGACAGAATCCCCGTTTCCATTTTGATATAGCCTTCAGAGATTGCCTCTGCGTCAAGATGTTTTCGGGCAGGCTTCCATTCCTCAGTCGGTGACGTCAGACAATAGCCGATCTCGTCACTTTCATGGGCGATTTTTACCCATTCATCCTCTGTAAAGTTTTGCAATGCCATTGGGAAGAGGATGTTTTCTTCCCTGTAAACCATTTCGCTAACTTCCCTGAGGACAAACTGCACCTCTTCAATGACGCAAATTTTATTACCATCATAATTGGACAGTTTTTTCTTTGCCAACTTGATTCCATCACGGATAAAATCATCGATTCGCCACATATTCGTCGTCGGACCGTAGATTCCGTACTTCTCGAGGTAAGGGAAGATTAAGTTTTCTTTGCGGCTGTAGTGCTTATCAATGTCATAGAGCAGATTGCAGTCCTCCAGCAAAAGGTTGATATTTTCAGCGCTGTCTTCAATTGCAAATTGTTCAAGATGAACTCGAAGTCTACTTTGTAAAAGCTTTTCAATCTCACGGTTTTCCATTTCGAATGTATGGACCGGGTGGCCCGGCTGGTTTTCAGGTCCGTACACTGAGTTGTTATCTTCGATTGCTCCTTTAAAAAGTTCGGAGTGAGCCGCATAAATACGCTGCATTTCCGTCACTGATATATCGCCCTCAAGCAGTTCGACATGCTCAAGACTGGCAATTTCATCGATGGTTATTTTTCCGATGAAAGCATCAAAGTGAGCTTTGACTTCATTCGCATTTTTACCATCATGCAAATCTTTGAAAAGCTGCTTTAAAGTTGCCTTTCGCTTGGCAGGATCCATTGCTTTCAATTCACGATTATTTATCATTTCACTCATGATTATATTTCCTCCTAGAGTGTGTATTGGAAATAACTGATAATGTTTCTCATGTTAAAAATAACACTTAGCCATACACAAAGAAGTGATACAAATCATTCCTTGACGTTTTTTTAAAAGAAATTCAATGTTATGATGGAACGAGCAAAAAATAGAGAGGGGAATGACGTAATGACCTGGTGGGAAAACTTTTTGTCATATGAAGTGCTTGAAAGTCTGGGGATTTCCGTAGGAATCTTCTTTTTATTCCTGTTGTTCCGGAAGCTTTTCACGAAGTATGTGTTCAAGCTGATGTTAAAACTGGGACAGAAAACGCCGACTGAATTTTTCTCCAGTATGACCGTTGCATTTGAGCAGCCGATTCGTTGGTTGTTTATCATTATAGGAATCTATGTGGCGGCGGATTACTTCCCGTTCATGGAACAAACGAATCCGCTATTTTTAAAGATTATCAGAGCGTCGATCATCATGCTCATTGCATGGGGACTCTACAATCTGTCTTCGGGATCGTCCTTGCTCTTCATGAAAATGAATGACCGTTTTAAAATGGAAATCGACCAGATTTTGATTCCATTTTTCTCAAAGGCGATCCGGTTCATCATCGTCGCGATCAGCATCAGTATCATCGCGCAGGTGTTTGAGTACGATGTGAATGGTTTCATTGCAGGGCTTGGCTTGGGCGGGCTCGCATTTGCGCTGGCAGCCAAGGACGCCATCGGAAACTTGTTTGGAGGCATCATCATTATCACTGAAAAACCATTTACGATTGGCAATTGGATCAAGACACCGAGTGTTGAGGGGACAGTTGAGGATATTTCCTTCAGAAGCACGAGAGTCCGCACCTTCGCACAAGCCGTTGTCACGGTTCCGAACGCAATTTTAGCAAATGAACCAATCACAAATTGGAGCAAAATGGGGAAAAGGCAAATCACCTTCAAGCTTGGGGTAACGTATGACACACCGAGGATGAAGCTGCAAAGAACGATTCTCAGGATTGAAGAAATGTTGAGAGCTAACGAAGACATCCATCCTGATACAATCTTTGTAAAATTTGACGAGTACAATGACAGCAGCCTTGATATCTTCCTTTATTTCTTCACAAAAACAACCGTCTGGGAAGAATTCCTGGCAGTGAAGGAAGAGGTCAATTTTGCGATCATGGAAATCCTTGAAGAAGAAGGCGTATCTGTGGCATTCCCAAGTCGGACATTGTATGTAGAAACACAGGGAGAGTCTGTTGGCAGGGTTGCAGGATCTATATAGCAGAAAAAGAGCCGGGGAGCAGTTCACAATCCCTGGCTTCTCTTTATGTGAACAGTTGTTAATAGCATGAATCTTAGAAGGGATTCATGCTCTTTTTATTGAATACTATAGGAATCTCATATTAACAGGAGCCTATGTATGCATACATAAGATGAAAATATCATAAAACAAGAACATGGCGTGCCAAAACTGATGTCAGTTTTACACGCCATTTTCATTGTCATTTAAAGAAAGTACACCTAAATCAGAACGTTTACGCTGCTTCTGATTCCTTGGAATGAACTTGTTTCATAAATTCATTCACATCAGATGGAACTCGTCGATCAAGCTTTGAAACAATATAGACGGACAGGAATCCGACCGGTACCGTGATGATTCCAGGTACGTTGAACTGCAGGAATTCAGGCAGGGTCGTCTTGAAGAAAATCATGTACATCGAAGTGACCAGACCGATGACGAGACCGGCGATGGCTCCTTTTTCCGTCATTCCTCTCCACCAGATGCCAAGAATGAAGATTGGGGTGAACGTACTTGCTGCAACAGTGAATGCCAGCGCGACCAGATGTCCGATGGAGGCTTCCTTTACCATGAGACCAAGTGCTCCGTACAACACACCAAGGACAATGATTGAAACTTTACCAGCGATGACGCGCTCTTTTTCAGTAATATTTTTGCGGAAGAAGGTCGCGTACAAATCATGGGCCAAAGCACCAGAGCTTGCGATGAACAGTCCTGAAAGATTAGAGAAGACAGCTGCGAAGGCGCCGGCGATGACAAGGCCAAGCAGCCATTCCCCACCAAGTGCCTGTGCTGTTGACGGGACAACCATGTTGTTGCCGCCTGTAATCAAATCCTTCATGACTGCAGGATCAGCTTCGCCAGTCAAGAAGATGGAGCGGCCAACTACTCCAAGGTACACTGCGAACAAGAAGAACACGCTTGCAATTCCGATTGCCATTAAAGCGGACCTTCGGGCAGCTTTCGCACTTGGGTTTGTGTAGAAACGCAGAAGGATGTGCGGAAGCCCGATGGTTCCAAGCGAAAGTCCGATTGTCATCGACATGGTTTGCCAGAAGGACGGGAAGTAGTTGCCTGTTCCGGTCCAGACAGAGCCGTCGAACGGGATATCTTTTCCATCTGCCGTCAAACTTGCTGTGCCTGTAATCGTTCCTTTGAACTCATTAATCGATGCCAGGATATCCTGATAATGAAGTCCGCCCCAGATGGCTGCGCCGACCATAAGGAGGAACGCGCCAAGGCGTATCCATAATTCAAGCGCCTGGTTGAGAGTCGTTCCCTTCATGCCGCCGATTCCCACATAGAAAATCATAACCGAGCATGTAAAAATGATTCCGAATTCATAACTGGTGCCAAAAAACATGCTTAGAATTTGAGCAGCACCGAGAAGCTGCGGGGCAGCATAGAAACCGGAAATCGCCAGTACGACAGCGACCGCAGCAAGACGGGCGCGCTTGCTGTGGAACCGGTAGGCCAAAAAGTCAGCGACTGTATAAGCTCCAAAGCGGCGAAGCGGTCCAGCAACGAAAATCGCCAGGAGTGTCAATCCGATCGAGAAGCAAAAAGCATAGTAAGCGCCGTCATAACCGAGCTGATAGGTCAGGCCGGCAATCCCAAGGAAGGTGGCTGCGCTTAAATAGTCGCCGCCGATCGCTGAGCCGTTGGTGAACCAGCCGAAGCTGCGTCCTCCAACGAAGTAATCGGAAGCGGTCGCATTTCTTTTTGTAAGATAGGTAATATACACAATGGTTCCCATCAGGATCAAGGTTAACAGGAATTTCGGCTCAAGGAATGTCGACATCAGCCAATCCTCCTTCCATCAGCAGGAGTCGAGGATTTTTCTGCTTCATTTTTCAGGCGTTTCTCATATAAAGTCGTATGGATGAGAGCAATGACAAACGCCATAGCCATGGCGACAATACTAGTAAAGAACCAGCTGTAGGTCATGCCGCCCCACATCCGGGAGAACATGAACTCTGCTGCATACCAATTTAAAATAGGAATGGAAAGAATGAATACATAGTAAAAGAGCGTAAGTTTAATGCCAGTACTGAATTCACTTTTCATGATTTTCTTCGTTTCTGGATCAAGCGGCTCAAGTTCACTTACGTCAATTGTATCAGCCGCTACATAATTATACTCCCGATACTCCCCTGCCAATATGATTCCCCCTAGTTAATATTTTGGCTTTTCCCGTTATCAAGATTTCCCTCCTTTAGGCAAGCCATGATATGATTAAATTGATTGTACGATAGAGAATTGTCCAATACCTTACAATAAATTATCAGAAATATACAAATATTTAATATAATTTAAATTTTTATTCGTGGAAATGAATAATAACAAAGGGGATGTTATGGTTGTTTTCCATTTGGCTTGGCATTGAAGATGAAGGAGAGCGCGGTAAGCTTGCTGCCTGGATTTTAGAAGAATGCCAGGAGGATTGCAAGCTCGTCGACCAAGAGAATGATATACATATCGCGATTATTGAAGTGAACAAATGGCATGATTGGGTAAAAATACACCGGTTCCGCAAACGGAATAAGAGCTGCCGGATCATTCCGCTGCTGGACCCGTCCCTTTTGCACACCTCTCCGCTGGCAATCGAATTCAAGCTGACCTACCTGCTGGTCAAATCGGTGAAAAAACGGATTTTTTTACGCACCTTAAAACGGGCGATCGAAGAGATTGAAAGTGAGAATACGAGATTCGCAGAAAATGAGGAAGTATTCCACCATTTTGATGCGGAGCAAATTGCTGGGCAGAATGCCTTGCCCTTTAGGGAAGCTTTTTTACGAAGATTGCTATCAGGAGATGTGAAGACAGAGGAAGAGCTTCTGCAGTCCCGCTTTTTCCTGACGGGGGAAGCTGTGCCGAATGCGGTCTGTTTTATTCAGGGATTCGTCCGCTGTCCGGCAAAAAGGTTGGAAGAAGGCATGCAGGCGTCAATGGTCATCCATGATTTTTTAAAAAGTAAGTTTGCAGGTTTTGCGGTTACTTTCCTTTCCTATAGGAAACATCTGCTAATGTTGCTTCAGGTGCCGCCGGAATTTAGTTCGGTGAAGCATTGGAAAGAGGGAGAGGGACGTATTCTCGAGACGATTGATTCTTTGGAAAATGAATATGGTATTCAGCTTTATATCGGAGTGGGCTCGGTCTATCGCGAGCCGCTGATGCTGCACCATTCGTACAAAGAAGCTTGCAAAGCAAGGCGGACATCGCCCTACGAAAGACTGCAGCTCCGCTATTTTGAAGAAATCACGAAGGATATGCAAATTCAAAAGTGTTTCGAGTACATTTCCCAGTACTGTACGGAGGATTTGTCAATCAAGCAGGTTGCCGATCAAATCAATCTCAGCGTTCCATACTTCAGCCGGATTTTCAAACAAGAAACCGGACGAAGCTTCGTCGAGTATGTCACCTTCGTCCGCATGCAGCGCGCCGTCTGGATGCTTCGCCACACCGACCACACCGTAGAAGCCATCGCTGAAGAACTTGGATACAACACCCCTAACTACTTCAGCGGGACTTTTAAAAAATATGTTGGCCTGTCACCGAGGGACTACCGGGCAACCGAGGAGATTATTTTTGTGTAGAGCTGTTAAGGCTGAGTGCCGGCAAGCCGCTTGCTGTCCCAGGGTCCTTAAGAAGATTGAATAGAGCATGAAGGGACAGCCAGTCATGACGGTGGACTCTTAACTCGTCAAACACCAGGTTTATGTGGAAATCAAGCAGGATTTATATTGTCAAATTTTTTGTGCTATAGAGCAAATAAATTACAATAAGAGAGAGCGGGCCAAACGTCTGCTCTTTCTTTTATTTCACTGTTTACTAGTGTAACCAATGGATTTATCTGAAACTAGTTGCCTGAAAGTTCACGAACACATTGGTTTGAAATAACAGATGTCCTTCTGGGTCTTTTGTGCTAGTATTTTTATTGTAGAAGTTTGATGATTTAGATTGGATTGTGGGGAATTGTGATGAGGGTGTTAATTACAGGTGGATATGGTTTTATAGGATCTTCTGTTGCTGAAAGGTTTTATAAAGAAGGACATAAAATATATATTCTTGATGATCTTTCAACAGGTAGGAAAGAAAATATTTCCTTTAGTCATAAAGCCTGGATCTTGGATATTGCCGATCGTAAATGCGAAGAAATTTTCAAAGCTAATCCATTTGATGTCGTGATTCACCTAGCGGCACAGGTTGAAGTGGGCAAGTCCTTTGAAGATCCTGTTCACGATGCCAAGCAGAATATTATTGGATTGATGAACATGCTTGAGCTTTCAAGTAAATACAATGTCAGCAAATTCCTGTTTGCTTCCTCAGCAGCTGTTTATGGGGACCATCCTCAACTGCCGATTCCAGAGGAGGCCCCGTTGTCTCCGCAATCACCCTATGGCCTGAACAAGCTTGCAGGCGAGTATTATACTGAAAAATGGAATGAATTATTCGGCCTGGATACATTGGTGCTTCGTTTTTCCAATGTCTATGGGCCAGGTCAGTCTGCCAAAGGTGAAAGCGGCGTGATTAGCTGCTTTTTGAATAATATCATGAAGGATAAGCCCCTGACTGTCTATGGTGACGGAACACAAACCAGAGACTTTATCTATGTTTCGGATGTGGCAGAGGCGATCTATCGAAGCGTTCTAAGCAATATTCAAGGAATCTTCAATCTTTCGAGCAAAACAAAAACCAGTGTGAATGAACTTATTGCAACCATTCAGACGTTTACGGATATTAAGGAAGTCAGTTATCTTTCAGAAAAACAGGGTGACATCAAGGATTCATGCCTCGACCACTCGAAACTGACCGAAGAAATCGATTGGGTGCCTAAGTATACGATTGAGGCAGGGATGAAGAATACATTCGATTGGTACCGAGAACGAAAAGAGGAGAGCGATCCCTGGAAGGAGCAAGTACCCTCACGGCTTTTTCTTTCATTAAAAAGAAGCCAATACTTTCCGTTCCTCGAGAACCTCTTTGTCTTTGCGTTGTTCTCCTCTCTCAGCCAGTTTCTAAGTCAAACAGTCACTCACATCAATCCCATGCTTGTTTATATTTTCATAATTGGAATGTTACTAGGAAAAAGCCAGGCTTTTATTGCTGTGCTTCTTGCTACTTTCCACCTTATTACAATGAACCTGTCAAATGGGCGAGAACTCGTCTCGATCTTTACGGACTATGGTTTGCTTTTTCAGTTTGCTATTCTTTTGCTTGTTGGCCTTGTTTCCGGTTATGTAATGGACCGAAGAAGGGTCAGGGAGGAAGCGTTACTGGATGATCTGGATGAACTCAAGGAAAAATATCAGTTTCTCGAGTCCATCCATCACGATACCAAACAGAATCACGATCGTCTGCAGCAGCAAATCTTCCAGACGGAAGACAGTGTGGGTAAAGTTTTTGAGGTGATTTCCTCACTTGATAGTCTTGAATCAGTGGAAGTGATCAGCGGTGCAGTCAAAGCTGTGGAAAAGTTGATGAATGTAGATAAGGTCGCACTCTATCATGTGAATGAAAGCCAGCAATTCTTGAGGTTAGCGGGAAAATCCGGAGGAAAAAGCTTTGAAGTCCCCCGCTCCATCTCTGTCATGAGTCATCCGTTACATAAAGAGATTATCAGCAAAAAGAAAGTCCTCATGAACCATGACTGGGAAAATGAAGCCTCGGTGATGGCGGCCCCGGTGATTAGCGGTGAAAAGGTCATTGCGGTCATTGAACTGCATGAACCAAGGTTCGACTCTTTGACGCTGCATTACGAAAATCTGTTCACAGTAATCTCACGGTTGATTTCATCTGCATTATCACGGGGGTATGAATACGAAACAGCTACCTACAGTCAGAGATATATCAGGGGATCACGTATTTTAAAACCAGACGTATTCAAGAAAATGATTCAAAAAAGGGAGCACATGAAGGAAGAAATGAATATTCCATTTTCCTTGCTCGAAATTCCCTGGGTGCCTGAGCTGAAGCAGGTGATCGAGAAAATTTCATCACAGCTGCGTGATACGGACTTCTTGGGAAGCGATGAGGAAGGAAAGCTCTTCATTCTGCTATCAAATTCCACCGAGATGGAAGTTGATGTTGTGGTTGAGAGGCTTAAACGCCAGGATATTGAAGTAGAGAAAGTGAATGACAAAGGAATTCATCAATATGTTTAAACTGTTGATCCTGTACTATGTGCTGGCAGTAATATATCTGATTTTAAGGTTTTTATTTGGAAAAAAGCAGCTTCTAACGCGTTTCATCATCTTGCTTTTTTGTCCATTCATCAGCATTGGCTTGATATGGGCATTGGATAGAAGACAGATTGAACCGAATGGGACCCCTTTCCAGGCGTCAATGGATTATCTCCTTCGCAATAAACATCAGCGCGAAATTTACTTCGAAGAGGATATGGTTGATGTAATCCCATTGGCAGATGCCTTATTACTGAACGAGGATCAGAAAAAAAGACAGATGCTGATCAGGTTATTGAAGGACTACTCAATTGATCATCTTTCGATTCTTAAGAAGGCTTTAGAGAATGAAGATTCGGAGACAACTCATTACGCTGCTGCTGCAATCCAGGAAATGAAACGAAAGCTTGAGACATCCCTGCAAACTCTTGAATATGAAGCCGGGCAAAATCCGGATGATCTTGACATATTATCGGCTTATTCCAAAGCATTATCTGAATATATAAAGAGTGGACTGTTTGAAGAGCGAATGAATATGCGCTATATGTATCAATACAATGATTGTTTGGAAAAACTCATTCAACTTGAACCGGAAGCAAAGCTTCATCATATCGCCAAAATAGAGAATGAGCTAGAACTGAAAGATTATGATTCAGCTAAAAGCGATGCCAAACGTTTTCTTAAATATTTCCCCGACGAGGAAGAGTCATATTTTTCAATGATGAAAGTCTATTACATCCTCAACGATCGTGAAAGCTTCGAGAAAACCATAAATAAGCTTAGGGAGTTCAACAGTCAGACTATCTCCAGCGGGACTGGAGAAATTGAGGTTTTGGCTCAGTAAGGAGTCTTTATGAAAGAAAAGTTCGCCATTCATGCATCTGTGAAAGCAATTGTTGGATTTGTCTTTGTGTTTGGGCTTGTTTTAAGCGTTTTCCAGACAGACTTCATCTTGCTGCTGAACAGCCAAAAAGGGCCAGTTGTGAATGCCCCTAACGAAGAAAAGCGATTGAGTGAAGAAGAGTTGTCTGAAGCAAAGAAGGAAAAGGTATTGATTCTCACCAACTCAAATAATGAGGACAGCGTTAAAATGGCTGATAATCTTGCGCAGACCCTCACGTATATGAAAAAGGATTGGGAAGTGGTGCCCTTTACTAATACGCCACAGGAATTAAATGGATATGAAACCATCGTGATTGCTTTTTCAATGATAGATCAGATGGATCGTTTTAATGAACTTATGGATTACGCAGCGAATGGGGGAAGTGTGTTTTTTGCGATAAGGCCGGAAATTGGCAGCCAGCTCTATCAAATCTATCGTAAACTCGGCATCAATGAAATCGGGGACTATGAGTTGACTGAAGGTGTAAAGGTGAACTCTTCTGTTTTGTTCGGCGCCAAAGGGATGGAATTCCAAGGCGGATTCTTTACGAATTCTTCTTTGTCCTTATCCCTCCAGCAAGATCTTGATGTCTTGCTTGAAACAGGTGAAGGAATTCCTCTGCTGTGGAAACAGGACTTTGAAAAAGGCAGATTCATTTTTTTTAATGGTTCGTCACTAGGTTCGAAGGATAATAGGGGAATTATAGCCGCTGCCATGAGCCTTACCAAAGAGAATTATGCCTATCCGGTCCTTAATGCAAAAGTGGCATTCATCGATGATTTTCCTGCTCCGTTTCCAGAAGGCAATCACCCATTGATTCAAAAAGAATTTCAAATGAAAACGAAGGATTTTTACCAGCGAGTTTGGTGGGCAGATATTCAAAAGGGTGGGGCAAAATATGATGTAGTATATTCCAGTGCGATGATCCAGACATATCAGAATAATGTAGAGCCGCCATTTTCTTTGGAATTGCATAATACTAAGAACCTTTTGATAAGATATGGTCGGGATTTGCTCAAGATGGATGGAGAAATCGGTTTTCATGGCTATAACCATCAATCGTTGACATTGAACGAAAACGATGTGAAGGACCTTGGCTACAAAGTGTGGAAATCCCAGTCAGCTATGGAAGAATCCCTGAAGACACTTGATTCCTATTCCGAGGAACTGTACCCCGGTTATGAGCAGAATCTGTACGTTCCTCCTTCCAATATCATTAGCAAGGAGGGGCTTCAGGCAATTAAAAAGGCTTTGCCAAATGTAGGTATAATTGCAAGTCTCTATCTCCCAAGTGAAGAAAATAAATCGTTCACACAAGAGTTCATTGCCGATGAAGATTTTATCCACCTGCCAAGGATCACCTCAGGCTATGTCATTCAAGATAACCAGTACTGGTCTTTAATCAATTCCCTGAATTCTGTCGGAGTGTTTTCTCATTTTATCCATCCGGATGATGTATTGGATCCAGATCGCAGATTCAACCGGACGTATGAAAAAATGAATGAAAACTATCAAAACTTTTTAAAATATTTATACAAGAAACATGCCTGGCTGAGACCGATGATTGCTTCACAAGCTGGACAGGAAATCTCCGAATATTGGAAAACACAAACCTATATCATGGATACAGAAAACGGAATGACGATTTATAATGACTTCGTTGCGGGTGACTTAACTTTCATTGTCCGTTCAGAAAACGGAATATCCTCGGTAACCAATGGAACGTACAAGGAAATTGATGAGCATGTGTATGCCATCACGACAGACTCTGCCAAGACAACAGTAGAATTTAGGAGAACGCCATGAAGATATGCCTGATTGCTGAAGGATCGTATCCATATATATTGGGTGGCGTCTCAAGCTGGATCCAGCAGATCGTCACTTCCATGCCGCAGCATGAGTTCATCATATATAGTATTGGGGCAAAGGTGGAACAAAAAAGCCGTTATGCTTATCAGCTCCCCGAAAACATAAGCAAGGTAGAAGAAGTATTCCTTGATGAGTTCAAGGCAGGGGAAAGCACCTTCGGCAAGAGTTATGGCCTGACAGAAGAAGAAAAAGCGGTCATTAAATCACTGCTCGATGAAACGGACACCGACTGGATCCTTATTTTTTCCTTATTCTCAAGCGGTCGAATCGACAAAGTAACGGGATTTATCATGAGCCGGGACATCTATGAAATCATCCATGAAGTCTGTCTTGAGAGATACGCTCACTTGCCGTTTACGGAGATGTTCTGGACGATGAGGTCGATGCTGCTGCCATTGTTCGTTGTGCTTATGCATCCTCCACCCCAAGCCGATGTGTATCATAGTGTCTCCACCGGATATGGCGGAGTTGCAGGAAGCATAGCCGCTTTTTTTAGGGACAAGCCATATATTTTGACCGAGCATGGAATTTATACAAGGGAAAGGGAAGAGGAAATCATCAAGGCATCTTGGATTAAGGGCTATCTAAAAGACTTGTGGATTCAGTATTTTTATTCCATGTCTGCTGCTGCCTATACTTTTGCCGATCCTGTCGTTTCCTTGTTTGAAAAAAACAGACAGATACAAATAGCATTAGGGTGCAAGGAAGCGAAGACTCAAATCATCTCCAATGGAGTGCAGCTGCCAGATGCAGCGCCGAAACATCATATGGACAAAACAGATTTTACAATTGGGGCCATTGTCCGTCTGGTACCGATCAAGGATATCAAAACAATGATCCAAAGCTTCGCCCTCGTGAAGCAGAAGCATCCTCGTGCTAAATTTCTGATTATGGGACCAGTGGAAGAGGATGAGGGATATTATCATGAATGCCTGCAATTAGCTGATGCTCTCGAGTTGGCAGATATCGAGTTTACTGGAGCGGTAAAAATCCAGGACTATCTCTCAGAAGTGGATGTGCTTGTATTATCAAGCATTAGCGAAGGGCAGCCGTTAGCAATTCTCGAAGGTTTGGCAATGGGAATTCCCTATGTCACAACAGATGTTGGCAGCTGTAAAGAGATAATTTATGGAACTGGCGAGGATAAAGAGAAGGCTGGATTCGTTGTGCCTGTTATGCACTATGTTGAATTGGCCAATCGCATATCCGAACTTTGTGAATCCGCCCAGTTGCGAAATCAAATGGGCCGGGCCGGGCGAGCACGGGTCCAGATGAAGTATACAGAAACAAAATTCATTAATAGTTATCAACAATTATACGAAAATGTGGTGGATCAGTATGGCAGGAGTAGGTTTTGAACTGCAGAAGTTATTTCATAGACGATCTGTCGCCAACCAGTTGAGGGCCTATGGCTATTCTGCCTTGGCAACAGTCGGACCGATGGCATTTTGCATCGGTTTGATTGCCTTGGCCAGCCAAATCCTTGAATATGCTGGTACTTCATTTCTTGAGAGGGAACGTTTCATGGCGGCAGCTGAATATGCGTTCGTGTTTTCGCAACTCGTTACAGGAGGATTCAATCTGGTCATCTCACGCTATATCGCGGATGAATCATTTGTGAACCGTCCAGAACGAGTGCTGTCTTCACTGTTCGGTCTTGTTGCGATGGCTGTGATGATAGGTGGAAGTCTGGCCTATTGGTTTTACTGGTCTTCACCATTGCCGCTTACCTTCAAAGTCGTCACCTATTTATTTTTTATCCAGTTGATCGTCATTTGGATTCAGTGTATGTACGTTTCAGCTTTCAAGGATTATATGAAAATCGTAAAAAGCTTCTTTGCCGGCTTCATTGTTTCCATCGTATTGATTCTGGTCACCATCTTTTTGTTTGGAAAGAAAGATGCGACTTCTCTGTTCATCTGTCTTGATATCGGTTTTTTCATTATTATGGCAGGCTTTATGCGCTATATCTTACTCTTTTTTCGTGTGAATGATCATGATTACTTTCACTTTTTCATTTATCTGGAGAAGCATCCATTTTTATTTCTTGCTGGTTTTTTCTATACATTAGGGCTGTTTGGTCATACAGTTGTTGCCTGGTTTGGAGAATATCAGCATGTGGTCGATCAGACCTTCTATATTGCTCCCTATTATGATGTCCCGGTATTTTACGCGTATTTGACGATCCTCACGGCGATGATCATGTTCATTGTCGCGGTGGAAACGAAATTTTACACCGTCTACAGGAAATATTATGACCGGATTTTGACGCAATCGCCGCTAAAGGAAATCATTCATGCTAAAAAGCAGATGTTCAAGACCATTGGCCTTGAGATCTCGTTTATTGCGGAAGCCCAGTTGCTGATCGTTATCGCCTTCATGGCACTTGGACTTTTCTATCTTCCTAGGATTGGCTTCACAAATGAACAAATCTATATTTATTTGATCGTTACGCTGGGCTATTATTTTTTCAGTATTTTCTATACTATGTTTCATTTCATCTTGTATTTTGACGATAAAAAAGGAGCAATGATCTCTGCTGGCACATATGCGTTGTTAAGTGTATTTTTTACCGTAATCATTTTGTATACAGGTCACTACGGTCTATCAGTGTTCTTGGCAGGTGCTGTGGCAGTTGTCATAACAGGAAAACGGCTGACCTTTTACTTAAATGAGCTCGATTATTATACATTTTGCGCCCAACCGCTGTTCCGCACAGAAGAAAACTATAAAGTTAGTAAACTTCTTGAAAAATTAAAACTCTTTCAGTAGGAGGGAAAATGACCATTGCTAAACAGGCAAAATAACATTCTGCTGACATCACTGCTGATCCTATTTGCTCTTTTGCCAGGGTGCCAGCAGGCAGATCCTTATGAAGAGAAGGCTGACCCCGCACTGAATGAGAGGAAAAAATAGGCCCAAAGCGGATTAATTGAGGACAAACGGATTTATCAGGAGGAGTCACTAGAAGTCGTTGACATGTACATTACGATTCCAAAGGATAATAATGACAGCTTTTATGAGTTGAATCATTGGTATGATTTAAACAGCAGCAACACAGACAGTCCTTCCCTGGATGTCGTCTTCTCGTTGAATGGAAAGAAAGAAGAAGCACCGGGGCTGTCAACAGCTCAGACAAATGCCACCATGTCGATCAGAGGACGTTCTAATAGGGTTGCTCCGCAGAAATCCTACAAAATAAAGCTGAAGGATTCGGCGGGTCTTTGGAAAGGTCAGCGGACGCTGAATCTGAATAAACACAGTTATGATATGACGAGGGTGCGGAATAAACTTTCTTTTGACATGTTTAAAAACATCCCTGACATAGCCAGCTTCAGAACGACATTTGTTCATTTATATGTCAAGGATGAAACAGAAGGAAATGCCTTATCAGAATTCAAGGATTATGGATTATATACTCATATTGAACAAGGAAATGAGCGATACTTAGCTGCGCGCGGACTTGACCCAAATGGCCAGCTTTACAAAGCAGAGAACTTTGAATTCTTCCGGTACCCAGATGAAATCAAGATGGCTGACAACGAGGGTTATGATAAGAAGTTATTTGAACAAAGGCTGGAAATTCACGGCAGCGAAGATCACCAGAAACTGATTGAAATGCTTGAAGATGTTAATGATTACAAAATGCCGATCAATGATGTGATTGACAAGCATTTTGACAGGGATAATTATGAAACATGGCTTGCTGTCAACTTGCTGATGGACAATACAGATGTTGTTTCACAGAATTTTTATTTATACAGCCCATTGAATGATAATAAATGGTATTTTATCCCATGGGATTATGATGCAGCTTGGGGATGGGAAGATGAAGAGTCTTCCATTGAATTTCCTGATTGGGAGGATGGGATTGGCCTTTTTTGGGGAGTCAGTCTTCATAATCGTTTCCTGAAGGATCAGCGGAATGTTGAGTCCCTTTCTGCCAAAATGGAGGAATTATCCAAGATCATAAACGAAGAAAACACGAAGGAGTATTTGACCACTTATCGTAAGATTGTTGAGCCTTTTATTCAAAGGCAGCCGGATGTCAATTTCCTGCCTATGAAAGCTGAAAGTTTCTCGAAAGCTTTCGATGCGCTGGCAGCAGTTCCAACTCGTGAATATCAGGACTATTTGGATTCTTTGGAAAATCCGATGCCATTCTTCCTGAATGCTGCCAATGTCAGCGCTGGCGGGATTACCCTTACGTGGGAACATTCTTATGACCTGCAAATGGACGATCTTTCCTACACAGTGGAAATCAGCAATAATCCTGATTTTCAAAATCCATTGGTTAAAAAGGAACAATTACGCGCGGCTTCTTTCTCGACAGAGACGCTGCCAGCAGGTATCTATTATTGGAAGGTCATTGCCTATGACTCAAAAGGCAACTCTCAGAAGGCCTTTGATGCCTATGAAGATGATGACGGCAATATTTATCATGGCGTACAAGCATTTCGAGTCGAGTAAAGGCGGAGAGTAGAATGAGGAAACTAAGGCATGAACTTAAGTATTATATCAGCTACACCGATTACCTGATATTAAGGAAACGGCTGGCGCTGCTACTTAAAGCGGACCGTCATCATGTTTCAGAAGAAGGATACCGGATTACCAGCTTATACTTTGATAATGCAGAAGGTACAGACATATATGATAAAGTCAATGGGATAAAGAATCGAAAAAAGTTCAGAATCCGTATCTATAATGAAAATACAGGAACGATCAATCTTGAAAAGAAAAGCAGGTTTGGTGATATCGTCGAAAAAACGACAGCCTCTATTAATATGGATATCTATCATCAGCTGCTCAGCGGTAACTTTTCAATTTTAGGCGAAATGGAGGATCCCTCTGCAAAGGATTTCTACCTGTTAAGCAGGTCGCAGTTGATGAGGCCTGCAGTTATTGTTGATTATATAAGGGAAGCCTATGTCGACCCTTTCCATGATATCCGGATCACTTTTGACAAACAGCTGAATTCGGTATGGAATACGCACGATCTGTTCGATGAGCACGCAGTTGGCAGAGAGGTATTACAGGACGGAGTGATCATAATGGAAGTGAAATACAGGCATTTTTAGCCAGAATCACTTCAGTCTGTCCTCCAGCTTGGCAGCTATGAGAGACAGGCGATATCCAAGTATGTCCTGTGCCGCGAAGAACGGATCAAGCAATTTAAAGAGTGAGTGGGGAAGAAAATGGAACAGACCAACTTTAACGATATCGTAAAAAAGAGTTTTTTGAATGTGGAGGCCTTTCAACAGCTTCCATTCTTGAACATCCTTATCGGATTACTGATTTCTTTTGCTATGGGGATGTTCATTTATTATATTTATAAAAAGACATACCGAGGCGTTGTCTATAGTGATAGTTATAATATCAGCCTTGTACTGATGACCTTGATTACTAGCATTGTCATCATGACAATCAGTACGAATATCGTCCTGTCCTTAGGGATGGTAGGTGCTCTGAGTATTGTCCGCTTCAGGACCGCAGTAAAAGATCCCAGGGATATCGTGTTCATGTTTTGGGCCATTTCTGTCGGTATCGCAGCAGGAGCAGGAATCTTTTCGGTGGCGATCATTGGCTCCCTGTTTGTGGCGGCTGTCGTTTTGCTCATGACAAAGAAAAAGTATAACCATTTCGCCTATCTGCTCATCATCCGCTACCATAACGATAGCCATGAGGGAGTGAAGAAGGAAACCGCGAAAATCGATGCAGTGCTCAAGTCGAAGATCATCCGCCACGATGTGACTGAACTGACAATGGAAGTAATCCTGAAGGTTGATAACACCTCTTTTGTTAACAGACTATCCAGTATCGAAGGGGTAGAGGATGTATCGCTTGTCCAATATAAAGGGGATTATGTGAGTTAACGGTAATTTGGAAAGACGGCAAGAAATAAGTGGAAAAGCCCTTGCACCGATAAGGAGCAAGGGCTTTTCACTATTGTACAGAGAATTCTTAACGAATTTGCTTTTTCAGCTCCTGCTTGGGCTGACCAAGGCGAATGCGCTATTCTCTGTCCAGCTCCAGCGCCTAGCCCCTCGAGACGCTTCGGTCCGCCCAATGAAGTCAAAGAACGACTTCACCGGTCGGCCCTCCAGCGCTTGTCGGGGCTGACCAAGGCGCTTGCGCTATTCTCTGTCCAGCTCCAGCGCCTAGCCCCTCGAGACGCTTCGGTCCGCCCAATGAAGTCAAAGAACGACTTCACCGGTCGGCCCTCCAGCGCTTGTCGGGGCTGACCAAGGCGAATGCGCTATTCTCTGTCCAGCTCCAGCGCCTAGCCCCTCGAGACGCTTCGGTCCGCCCAATGAAGTCAAAGAACGACTTCACCGGTCGGCCCTCCAGCGCTTGTCGGGGCTGACCAAGGCGCTTGCGCTATTCTTATTCCCATTCATTATATATACTTGAATTGTTCTGATATGGAATGAATCCTTGTTTCTTGCTGTATTGTCTGCTTTTTTCATCGGGTGCGACTGTGAAGACAGCAAGCTTCTGTTCTTTTTTGAAAAATTCAATCCAATTTTGACCCCATTCGCTGTTCTCCAATCGGGAAATATCAAAGTTTTCCCACATGATCCCATTCACTAGATTTTTGGTTGTTGTCTTGTAGGTATCGAAGCCCCAGTTCTGTAGAATCAAGATTTCCGGATCCTGCTGTTTAAGGGCCGTAAGCAATTGGAGATAACCATCCCTGAGTTTTTGTTTCGTTTGTTCATCCTTATAAAAATAATCATCAATGTCACCTGCAGTATCAATGAAAATCCCATCCACATCTTTACTCAGGATATGATTTCTGGCATCTGTCAAAAGCAGCTCTTGATAGTGCTTGCTTGATAGATCCATAAGATAGGTGTCCCACTCTTGTATATACTTTTTCTTTTTATCCACGAACAGGTAGTCGGATTCTTCTACTTTTTTCACTAAGCCTTCATTCCACGTCTCCAGCTCCATGACACTTAAATAGCCCAGAACAATTGTCCCGTCCTGTTGTATGGTTTTAATTTGTTCAGAGGTGTATTCATGTGTTTCGATTATCACCATATCGAACTTGCGCATCTCTTCCAATATATTTTCTGTGGGCGATCCATAAAAGATTTTATAATCGCTTATTTTTAATAAACGTTCCTTGTTGCCAAAAAACTGAAACCAGGTGAAGGCAGTCAATAATGGCAACACAATCAGCAAAGTTATTGTCAGCATTTTTTTCATCTCCAAAATCCTCCACTCTAACCTTTGCTAGTATACCATTATTAAAGGTCCCTTCATTTTTATTTTAAAAAAAATGACCGGAATCATGGGGAAGGAATTTCCTCTATAGAATGGACTTTTATGCCAGCTGCTGCTGTGCAAACTCTCTATATAAATCATGTGTTTGGATTAATTCCCGATGGGTGCCGATTCCGGTCACTCTTCCTTTTTCGATAAAAACTATCTTATCTGCATTAACGATGGTGGAGAGCCTGTGTGCAATGACGAATGTCGTCCGGCCATCCATCAGGCGGGTCAATGCTTGCTGGACGATGCCTTCTGATTGGCTGTCGAGGCTGGCGGTGGCTTCGTCCATCATCAGGATTTTCGGATCGCGGAGGAAGGCACGAGCGATTGCAATCCGTTGCCGTTGTCCCCCCAGATAATTTGACGCCACGTTCGCCGACTTCTGTATCAAGTCCTTTTGGGAAATCTGCGATGAATTGGTCGGCATAGGCCATTTTTGCGACCTCCCACAGGCGCTCATCGGGAATTCTGTCTCTGTTGTCCAGCCCATAATATAGGTTTTCACGGATGGTGCCGGCCATCATCGCACTTTCCTGGGAAACATAGCCGATTTGGTTGCGCCATGAGTTTAGCGATAATTCTCGAATCGGCGTGTCACCAATCCGGATTTCTCCTATAGTCGGTTCGTAAAAACGTTCGATAAGCCCAAACATGGTCGTTTTGCCGCCGCCGCTTGGTCCGACGAAAGCAACCATCTGTCCAGGCTGCGCATCCAGCGAAACGTCCTCAATGACGGGTTCTTCCTCACTATAGGCAAAGCTGACATTATCGATGGTGATCGGCAGGTTGCTAATGTCTGTTTCGATGCCTTCCTGGCCTTCTTCAAGTTGCTGATCGAGTATCTCGATAATGCGTTCTGTCGCGCCCTTCGCTTTTTGCAGCTGGGTAAAGAACATCGCGAACGAAGTGATCGGCATGATGATCTGGAACAAGTAAAGCAGGAAGGCGATGAGTGCACCTGTCGACATTGTCCCATTTACTACGCGCATACCGCCGTAGGCAATGATGATGACGATGACGACCATGATCATCAGCTGCATGATCGGACCAATCAACGCGAAGATCCGCGCTTCCTTCAACCCAAAGTTGAACAGCTTATCAATCCCGCCATAGCCATTGTCTTCTTCAATCTTTTCAGCCGTAGAGGCTTTCATTAAGCGGATTTCACCGAGAGTCTGGGTGATATGTCCGGTGAAAACTGCTGTCTCATCCTGCAGCCCGCGTGCGACTTTTGCCATTTTCCTGCCGAGAGGGATCATGATGGCGAGCGTCAGTGGCACGGAAATGAGCATGAGCAAGGTCATTTTCCAATCCATCACGAGTAAAATCACGACAGCACCAATGATGGAGATGATCCCGGTGGCGAAATTGGGAAAATAATTCGTGATCAGTTCCTTGACTATACTCGTATCATTAACAATCCGGCTGACCGTTTCGCCGCTGGACTGCTTGTCAAAGTAACGGACAGGCATGCGGATCAGCTTGGACCACATCTTTTCGCGCAGCCTCGCGACGACCTTTTGCCCAACATAGCTGAGCAGATAGATGGAAATTCCGCTAATCAATGCCTGAATAATGAAGGCAGCGCCAATCGCGATGATGAGCGGAACGCTGATTGCCTCAACCGAAAATCCGTCGACCAGATTTTTCGTCAGAAGCGGAACCACCAGGCCAGCCAGAGTAGTGATGAGACTGGCAGCCATACCGGTGAACAGGGCCGCCTTCGGAATATTTGTCGATAAAATTAAATTGAGGAAAGGCTTTAAACTTGTTTGCTGTTTCTGCATTACAATTCTCCTGTTCATTCTAGTTAATTCCATCATAAACCACTTTCAGTATAGATGAAAATATGGGGGTAAGACATAAATTGATAAGATAATCGCCTCTTTTACCTTTAAAAATAAACAAGCATTCTGGTACATGCATATGATGGAATTGAACAATAGTTTGGAGGTGAAGCATATGAGTAACGGTGTTCATGCTGCGTGCAGTGTGTTCGAATTGTTCCTTGGTGTCCTGGTGGGGGTAGGGTTGATTCTGTTGTCTACTTTTGGATTAGTCGCTGGGGTCCTGGCATTCCTTGGCCCATTGGCTGCTACTATAGGTACAATTATAGGAGTAATTGGTCTAATCGTCGTCATCCTGTTTGCCTACTGCATCATACGAAGGTTATGGCGTTGTTGTTTTGGCGGCCGGTGCTAAAAGATTGAATAATATTGAAGAAACAGTCTCTAATTCTTATTTGAGGCTGTTTTTTTCGTTTGGCTTTCTCCTTGCACGAGAAGGTCTTTTTCAAGGTAATACTCCCAACAAATTATAAAATTGGTTAATTTTGAAACTTTTTACATGCCAGTCTCGTAAAAGGTAAGTCGAAAGGCTTAAAAAGAATGGGAGTGTATGTAATGGAGCAAGAATTGAAAAGCAAAATCGAGAAACCGAGTTTAATAGGGATGTTCTGGAGTCCGGGAGAGCAATTTGATCGGATTAGGAAGAACCCGAAGATCTGGATTCCGCTGATTTTAGTGAGTATTCTGTATGCCATTGGCATGTATCTGATGACATTGTCAATGGATGCCTCTTACCTTGGGCTTGATGGAATGAGTGAGGAAGAAGCCGCCATGGTACTGGCTTTTTCAAAGATTACGGTTGCAATTACAGGAATCCTGACACCAGTGTTCGTAGTGCTGATATCAAGTGCGATTTATATGATTTTTACAAAAATCAGTGGTTCTGATGTAACATTCAAGCAATTATTTTCAATGAATACACATATCATGATCATCGGTGCTGCCGGCCTGTTGCTGAATATGCTCCTTAGGGCGGCGATTGGCGGTAATCCTGAAATCTTCATTACGAGTCTTGCCGGCTTGCTGAATAGTGACCAGGCGGGTGTTCTTGGATCGATCGAGGTATTTTCCATCTGGCAGTCGATTTTGACAGCGATCGGGCTTCAACGTGTTGCGGGTTTGTCAAAAGGATGGGCATGGGGCATTGCCATTGTCTTCTTCCTGATTGGTATCGGCTTCGCCATTATTGGGGCCATGTTCTCTAACACAATGGGTGTCTAATCATGAATAAGAAAATTTGGATTGCCATTGGCGTAGCCGGCCTGGTGCTGCTGATGGCAGGGGTGAGCATTTACAGGCAAGCCTTTGCAAAGGGACCGGAAGTGAAGGTGCAAAATCCGTCGAAGGAAGAAATCGCCGATGAAATCATGATTCCGGGAACTGTCGTACTCGAAGAAGAACAGAAGGTTTACGCTTCACCTGAGAAAGGCAAGCTGGCTGAGATTTTGGTTAAAGAAGGCGAAACGGTCAAAAAAGGTGATGTGTTGGCAAAGTATGATCACAGCGCTTTGAAGCTGGAACTGGAGCGAGTAAAACTTCAGGCAGAATCAGGCTACTTGCGAATCAATCAGCTGGATAAAAAGATAAAAGACGTACGGGAAAAGGAATCTGAGCTCAGCAAGCAAATTGGAAAAAAAGCTGCTAAAGAACAGACTGAAGCGGAAATCGACCAGTTCGAGGCTGAAAAAAGGCTTGCAAACATCGACCTCAGACAGGTGCTGCTCCAGCAGAAGGATACAGAAGCACGTCTGCAAGACTTAGAGATTAAGAGCTCGATAGATGGCGTGGTCCTCCAGGTGAATGAGGAAAGCCCAGCAGATCCTGCGGCGGCAGTGAAGCCAGTAATTCATATTGGGGATCTTGATGCTAAAGGAGCCTCCGGGCTTTTATCCGAGTTTGACAGCATGAAGGTAAAAGAAGGACAGAAGGTCAAGCTTCATTCAGATGTTCTTCCGGAGAAGGAGTGGAATGGTGTCGTAGAGGAAATTGCCGTCTTCCCGGAAGAAACACAATCACAGGCAATGGGTGGTCCTTCTGCCGTACAGTATCCTATTAAGGTGAAAGCAACTGATATGGAGTTGAAGCCAGGATTCCAGCTGATCATGGAAATCGAAACAGAACGCAAACATGCGCTTACGGTTCCGGCAGCGGCTGTCCTGACTGACAAGGATTATGTCTATGTGTTCCTTTTAAAAGAAGGAAAAAGCCACAAGCAGGAGATCGAAACAGGAATCGCTTTTGGCAGTAAAATGGAAGTTATCAGCGGTTTGAGTGAAAAAGATAGGGTCATTGTCAATCCGTCCGACGATTTGAAGGATGGAATGGAAGTGGATGTAAAATGATCGAACTGAAACAAATTACCAAATCCTTCGCAGTCGGCAGGGAAACGATCGATGTTTTAAAAGGGATCGATTTAAGCATTCAGGCAGGAGAATCGGTCGCCATCATGGGACCGTCTGGTTCGGGAAAGTCCACACTGATGAACATCATCGGCTGTCTCGACAAACCGACAACAGGCGAGTATGAGCTGGCTGGAGAAAATGTCTCCCGCTATTTGGATGCAGAACTTGCGAAGGTGAGGAACCAATCCATCGGCTTTGTCTTTCAACAGTTCCATCTGCTGCCGAGGCTGACAGCAGTCCAGAATGTCGAGCTGCCGATGATCTACAGTGGAATTTCGAAAAAGGAGCGCCTGGAGAGGGCGAGGGCTGCCCTTGAAAAGGTCGGCCTCGGTGACCGGATGGACCACTTTCCAAATGCCCTGTCAGGGGGGCAAAAACAGCGAGTGGTCATTGCCAGGTCGATCGTGAATGAACCGAAAATCATTCTCGCTGACGAACCGACCGGCGCACTGGATACGAAAACGAGTCAGACGATCATGGAGCTTTTCACCGGTTTAAATGAGGAAGGCTCAACGATTGTATTGGTCACCCATGAGCGGGAAGTCGCAGAATATGCGCAGCGGACGATCATGGTCAGGGACGGGCTGATTGTCTCTTCCACAAGTACTGGAAGGGGGATCCGCACATGAACATGATGGAAAATCTCCGGATGGCCCTCGGGTCGCTGAAGGCACATAAAATGCGATCGATTTTAACGATGATCGGCATCATCATCGGCGTCGGCGCTGTCATCATTGTGGTGGCGATCGGCCAGGGCGGGGAAGCGATGTTGAAGACCCAGCTAACTGGACCTGGAAACACGATTGAGCTGTTTTACCAGCCGTCTGATGAAGAAATTCAGGCAAATCCCAATATATTCAACGAAGCTGCTTTTGAGCAGGAAGACATCCGCGCGCTCGAAAAAATCCCTGAGATCAAGCAGGTAGTGGCATCGAGCTCGCAGCTCTCGAAGGCTTCCTTCGGTCAAGAAACTGTGGACGCCTCGACCACGGGAGTGAGCCAGGCCTTTTTCGAAATGAACGATATCCAGGCGGAGAAAGGCAGGAGCTTCACGGCAGCTGATTTCCTCGGCGGCAGAAGGGTCGGGATTGTCAGTTACTCGATGCAGGAGGAATTGTTCGGCGGCGAATCACCAGTGGGAAAAGTCATCCGCATCGGTGTGCAGCCGATTGAGATTGTGGGAGTGCTGGAGAAGCCTACCGGGCTATTCGCGTTTGGGGCGATGCAAATTTATGTCCCAGGTAAGACATGGCAAGTGATCTATGGTAAGAATGATTTTACCCAGGTGACACTTCAGGCAGCCTCAGCTGACGAACTGCAGATAGCCGGGAAAAAAGCAGCAGATCTCTTGAACAAAATGCATGACACCAAGGATTCCTACATGGTTATCAATATGGAGGAAATGGCCGAGGGAATCGGGAAAATCACCAACGTCATGACGCTGATCATCGGCAGCATCGCCGGGATTTCGCTGTTTGTCGGCGGAATCGGCGTCATGAATATCATGCTCGTATCGGTAACGGAACGGACGCGGGAAATCGGCATCAGGAAGGCGCTTGGCGCGACAAGATCGCAAATCATGACCCAGTTCCTGATCGAATCCGTCACCTTGACACTGATTGGTGGAGTGCTCGGCATCCTGCTCGGCTGGGGATCAGCTTCGGTGATTTCCTATTTTGCCGGCTGGCCATCGCTCGTATCCTGGCAAGTCGTGACCGGCGCCATGCTGTTCTCAATGATCATCGGCATTGTCTTCGGGCTGTTGCCTGCCAATAAAGCGTCAAGGCTGGATCCAATCGATGCATTGAGGTATGAATAGAAATGCAGCTAGTGCCGCTTTTCGCGGCTCCGCTGTTTGGTGAAATTGGAAAAAGTGCAGCGGGTGCCTGAAAAGGTTCTCGTTGCATTTTTAATTGGAAAAAAGGCCGGTAAATTTCCAATTCGCTATAAAAATTAGAAATTCGCTATAAAAAAGAGATTTTCGCTATAAAAATTAGAAATTCGCTATAAAAATAATTTTTTCGCTATAAAATTTGGATTTTCGCTATAAAAACTTTTCAGTGCAGGTTATTTATTTACTTGTATATTGTTATTACTGCGATTTCATGAATAGTAAGTCAATCCTGATGAATTTTTAACAAAAAAGTGGTGAACGCAATGACTTGCCATTATTTTATCGCAACAATGAGGCCAATAGAGGAATTCCATGTTAACGGACAGGATGGTCCTTTCATAAGTGGTGAGGCTTATAAAAAGGAACTGCCGCTTTCTCTGCCATATGTGTATGAATACGGAAGCGAGGATTCCGAATTCCTCACATTTCTGGATGATTTCATGCAATTTGGCGATGTGGTGGAGTTTTACATATATGAAGAAGGGAAGTGGGGGAGACCTTTGTCTTACAATCTTCCCGAAGAAGCCCGGACGATCAATCTATTCAAAAAAACTTATAAAAATGAATATGGTGAATACCAGCTGGATGAGAAGGACTGGAAGGAAGAGCTCGCCAGAAAGACGATTGCCTCGAAGCGGAGTATCACTACCTTCCTAAAATATTGATCACGACAAAGCCACTTGGAATCACAAGTGGCTTTAGAGGGTTACCAATCTTTCATGATGGATATGATCCAGCTTTTCTTTTAACAAATCAGCGAATTCATCAGGCTGGTCGATGTAGAATAGCACTTTTTGCACTTCTTTTTCCTGGCCGAAGTATCCTCTTGCAATCATCGGTTGTTTGAAGATAATCTCATATTTCGCCTCATCACTCATCCCGAAAATCCTAGTTAGCGCCCTCGGGGAAGGCAGTGGCATGGAACACTCCCTTTTCATGGATGATCCCGCCGCTGTTATTGTATTTCAATTTGGCTGGCTGAATTTTGTCAATATCGCCGAAAGAAAAATTCAATTCCCGCCGAACGCCGATTTTTATGTGGATCGCATCCTTCTTTACAATAATCGGTGTATTCCTCAACAAATTATAATCTCCCATTATGTAAAAGACGCTGTAAATATGAAGCAGCAGCATGGCTAAAGCGATTTCCGGCTCTTCTTTTCTTAAATAAATATGGAAAACAATCATCTCGATGACTTGTTCATGGATGAGGGCGAGATACAGCCAGAAGTAACTTGAATTTTTATGGTAATAGAAAGTCTCTGGGTTACGGGACGGTATCTTCCATTTGAAAAAAGCATAAAACAGGATTTTCAATTCTTTTTTGTAAATCAACAACAAGGGATTCTCGGTAATTTTTCCTTTTCTATACAAAAGAAATAAATGCACAAGAAAGCCTTCGAGCAGCACAACAAGAATGACACCCGTGACGATTAAACGTGTCTCCATAAAAAATTCCTCCTGTTTTACGAGTATCGTTTCATTTGGAACCAATAGATCAGGTACTGTGCAACTCCCATGATGATGAACAGAATGATCGGCAAATATGGAATGTGATTCAAGTAAGCAGTAAGGGCAATCGCTATTGGAATGAATAAAGCAAAGAAGATATACACCTTTCTCGCTGCCTTAAAAGTCAGCCATTGCATCCCTTCGTCCTCTTCGCGCATTTCCATC